>JAGLFE010000320.1 GCA_023144675.1 Thiomargarita sp.
CACTACTTTGTTCAGGACTACCAACTATTTATCTATCATCATTATTGTTATGCCCTTTTTCATTCTTATAATGGTTGATTAAATCTCCTTTTAATGGCACACTTCGTTGAGCAGATGTTTTTCTTCTGGAAGTTCTTGATTCATAACCATTTTTAGGAGTAGATTCAACATCATTTTGTGTATCTATTTTTGGCTCAGAAACTGTTTTAGGTTCGGGAGTAGGTATATTCATACTCGTTTCCCTTACAGTGGAACGGGCGGTTCTCCTTGAAGTTTGAACAGGAACTTCATTAGTTTTTTCCACAGATTTTTCTACTTTGACAACGGTAGCTGTAGAAATCTGAGGTTCACTAGTTTTTTCAGGTGCTGGTGAAGCAATAACCTGTTGCGGAATTTCAGTTCGCAATTCTTCAAGTTTTTTAGGAACTACTGCAGTTCGTTGCTTTTCAATCTTTTTAGGAACTGATTTAGGAGCCGATGGTGGTGTTTTTATAGGTGGTGGCTGAGAAGCTTCAGATACTTTCTTCCCAAAAATACTAAATATGCCAAAAATTAGAACAAAAATGGCACGAATAATATAAAATATCATCTTTATGATGCCAAATATTTTTTGAATAATTGTAATTAAGGTAAAAATTAAGCCAATAGTTCCCATCCACAAACGTAACCATAAAGGTAAAGCTGGCATTGGTGGTGTTTCTTCTTTTTCTGCTTCTCCAAGAAATAAAGGTGGTAAATCTCCTCCACTTGAACATAAAGTTTTTGGACCAATACTAATACAACCTAAAGGAATAACAATTAAAGTTAGTAAAGTAGAAATTAAAGTACCAAATAATAAAGAAATCGCCATACCTTGAAAAATCGGATCAAATAAAATCACAAAAGAACCAGCCACTAACGCAAAAGCAGTAATCAAAATCGGACGAGTACGAGTTTTACAAGCCAAAATAACCGCATCTTCAATAGATGTTCCTTTAGAAGTGATTTCGTGGATAGAGTAGTCAACTAATAAAATAGAATTACGTACAATAATTCCCGCTAATGCAATCCAACCAATCATAGAAGTAGCAGTAAATTCAGCTCCGAATAAGGCATGTCCAGGAATAATACCTAATAAAGTTAGTGGAATTGGTGCCATAATAATGATGGGTACAATAAAGTTACCAAATAACCAAACCACTAATATGTAAATCAATATCATAGCGACTGCGAAGGCTGCTCCCATATCACGAAAGGTTTCATAGGTAACCGTCCATTCTCCAGTCCATTCAAACCCAGAATCTCCAATTACTTTAGGCGGTCCAATATAGCGATCACAAAAGGAAATAAAAATTAAATCCGTACAACCAGCATTCACTAAATTAATTCCATCAGGTGTTTCATAATCCTTTAATAAGGCTTCAACTTCTAACATACCGTAAATAGGTGCACCTAAACTATATTCTCCCGTTTCTTCATTGTGAATACCAACGGAATCCCCGACTACATATTCAACTGGGCGTAAATCTTTTTGGTAATAGATAAGGTCTTGTTCTCCTTGAACAAAGTCACCTAATTCACCTAAGGGTACAATACCACCGTTTTGCATTGGAATCGGTAAATCATATAAACTGCTTAGTTGGGAACGTTCGGTTAAAGGAACTTGAATAATTAAATTTGTGGGCTCCAGTACATTGCCTTGTTTAATATCACCTAACTTAAAGCCGCCCAACGCCATCGCTAAGTTCTGATTAATCGTATCTACAGAAATACCCCGCCGTACTGCTTTTTCACTATTTACCTCAAATTGCCATATTTTATGGCTATCTGGCATATAGTTATCCACATCATAGAGGATATTAGCTTGTTCAAATACTTCGGTCATTTTAGTTGCTACTTCCCGCCGTATTTCATCGGTTGGTCCATAAATTTCTGCAACAACTGATTTTAGTACTGGTGGACCTGGTGGCATTTCAACAATGGTAATTTTAGCTGGACTTTCTAATTCAGCCAATAGAGTTTTAAGTTCTTCTCTAGCTGCAATAGCAATTTCATGGCTACTACGATGTTCTTCTAGGTAACATTTTATAGTTTCCAAACTAAAAAGATTAATTCCACAACTTTTCTTTTCCAGTTGAACATGAATATCAGCATACCAAGGCTTTTGTCGCAAATAATAATGCCGTACCATTCCGTTAAAATCAAAGGGCTGTGAAGTACCAACATAAGTTTGCAAGGCAATTACTTCTGGAAACTTTTTGGGATCACGCAACTTTTCAGCGAGTTGATAAGTTGTATTAGCAGTTACGGGTAAAGCAGACCCCTCTGGCATATTAACAAAAACGTTAAATTCAGGTTTTTTATCTAAGGGCAACATTTTAACTTCTACCGTTTGGTAGTAGAACATTGAACAGGCTGCAAAGAAGGCAAAAATAAGTGAGACTAAAAATCCCCAACCCAATATGCGATTATTAAATAAAGGTGGCAATATTTTACGGAATAACCACTCTATTCGTTGATTGCTACGATGTTCTTTTTCTTCTTGTTTTTCTAAAGCGACTAAAGAAGGTTTGAAACGCATAGCTAACCAAGGGGTAAACACAAAGGCGGCAAACAAGGAAAATATCATTGCCACTGAACCTAATACTGGAATCGGTTCCATATAAGGTCCCATCATGCCTGATATAAATCCCATTGGCAATAAGGCTGCCACCACCGTAAAGGTGGCTAAAATAGTAGGATTACCCACTTCGCGCACTGCATCTATCGCGGTAATGGTGTCGGTTTCGCCCTCAAGTAGCCATCGCCGATAAATATTCTCAATTACCACAATGGCATCATCAACTAGAATCCCGATAGAAAAAATTAGCGCAAATAAACTAACTCTATCAATGGTATAACCTAGTATCCAAGCCGAAAATACAGTAGTTAAAATTACCACTGGAATAACCAAAGTAACTACCAATGACGGTCGCCAACCTAAAAAGTAAAAGACTAATATAGTAACCGCCCCAGTGGCAATAAATAACTTCTTAATCAAATCATTAACTTTATCATTAGCCGTTTGCCCATAATTACGTGTTACTTCTACATTGACATTGTCAGGAATTATATGCCTTGCTCTTAATAAATCAACATGGTCTAAAATATTGCGCGCAACTTGCACCCCATTGGTATTAATCTTTTTGGCTATAGCAATGGTTACTGCAGGTGCGCCATTGATTTCTGAAATTTCATTAGCTTGGGAAAGCCAGAAACTATCGTGAGCGGCATAAGCTGGTCCTGAATAATAATTAACCATTTGATAAGGTTCTTTTTCAGGACCTTGGGTAACATTGGCTACATCACGTACATAAATAGGTGTTCCTTGAAAAGTACCTACGACTAATTTTTTGACATCTTCTGCATTGCGTAAAAAGCGTCCAGTATAAACAATGAAATGAGTATTGTTAGATTCGATTAAACCAGCTTGTATTTCATTATTAGCGGTTTGTATCGTTTGTGCTACTTGTCCAATGCTAATGCCAAAACCAGATAAATCTTGCGGTTTAACCTCAATTAATACTTGTTCCGCTCGTCCACCGACGACAAAACTTTGTCCAGTATTTTTAATACCTTTAAGACTTTGCATTACTTCTAAAGATAAAGTTCGCAAGGCACCATCATCTAAACTATCAGACCATAAAGTTAATGTAACCACTGGTACATCATCAATTCCTTTAGGTTTTACTAGGGGTTGCATAACTCCAGGTGGAATTTTATCCATGTTAGATTGCAATTTATCATAGACTTTAAAAATTGAGTTTTCTAACTGTTCGCCTACTTCAAATTGTATCGTAACAATACCTTGTCCCCGTTCTGATGCGGAATAAACATGTTTAACCGCTGGAATCTCTGTCATAATACGTTGTAAAGGGTCAATTGCTAAACTAACAACTTGTTTTGCAGAAGCACCTGGATATTGGATAAAAATATCAATCATTGGTACTGAAATCTGAGGGTCTTCTTGACGAGGGGTAAACATTAACCCCATAATACCCATGAATAGCATCGCAAAGAAAAATAGTGGGGAAAGTGGCGAATGAATAAAGGTTTTCGCCATAGTTCCAGCTAATCCTAATGGATATTCTGGTGGACTTTCCATTGGAGAATATTGGTCTGTCATATTACGAATAAGAATTAATAATGATTAAGTTGTTATTAAGTGAAGGATATATGTGTTATTTCTTAATAAGAGTGATTTAACATTTTCCATAAAGTACAACTTTGTCGCCTGCTTTTAAGCCACTAAGAATAGTAATATAATCGCCTAATGCTGGATTTAATTGTTTGATTAGAGCTGGATTAATCGTTCTGCCTAATCGTACTATACGGCGACTATATTTATTATTAGATTTAATTACACAAACACTTGGTAAACTACCATTATTAATTATAGTCAGTTTTGGAATAACCAACAGTAATTCTTGTTTACTAGCTCTAACATCTGGTATGTCTATTTGGGCATATTGTCCTGGACCTACATATTTTGTTTCTTCAGAGTTTTGGTCAAGTAGCATATCGAATTTAACTTTTACAGTGTGTCTTTGTATGTCTGCAACTGGAAATATTTGGGTTACTTTAGCAATAATATAGTTATTAAGTACATCTAATCTAGCTGTAACCAGTTGTTCTTTTTTTAAGCCACGGACTAATCGAGCAGGTACATCCACCTCTATTTGTAAGTTAGTTATGTCAGCAAATTTAAGTAAGCGTTGTCCTGGCTGAACAGTGTCGCCAATTTCAACTGACTTTTCTATAATAACGCCATTAAATGGAGCAAGGCTAACTGCATCACGTAACTTAGCATCTATTTGTTCGATTTGTGATTCTGTTTGCCATTTTTGACTACGAGCTTGGTCTATTTTAGTGCCACGAGAGTATAGTTGAGACCGTCTATCTAGTTTACTATTACTTTGTCCTATTATATCTGAAAATGGTTTTGTGAGTATTTGGTCAATCAAGTTAGGTAAGCCCATGCCTCCAGGAGCTGAGTCAGGTGAATTAGGGGAACGTAGTTGACGTTGATATTGCATATCGGCATTACGTAATTCAGAATTGGCTTGATGCCATTGAGCAACAGCGGATCTCCGTTTTGCGAGTAATTCTCTTTTATCTATTGCGACTAAAGTAGTACCTTCATCAAAAGTTTCCCCTTCTTCCCCTGCAAGTATTTTAATTCTACCTGCTAATTGTGCCGATAAACTAACTTCTTTCTTAGGTATAACCGTACCACTCAATGTTACTGAAGGTTTTAAATCGTAGAGTTTAACTTCATAATATTCTTCAGCTTGTAAATTTACATTTATAGTTAATAGGGTAAAAACGGTTATTATTTTTATATGTTTTAACATTTTTTTTCCTTGAATTTAAATTACAATTTAATGCAATAAGGGGCTAAAAGCCCCCTAATATCAAATTAATTCTCAACTTTAATTAGCTTACAAAAGCAGGCAAGTTTTATTAGTTTACAAATAGAATTATTTTTGACGAAGTTGAACGTTAGCTTAAATAGACTTCTTGCATAACTATTATTGAGATTTAATCAATAAGTTATATTATTTATGTAATAAGTCTATAAAACAGCTAAAAATCAGGAAACACGTCCCATAACAGTGAAACTTTTTACAAAAGGTCCTGCCATACGGGGCTCTTTAATCATAGCACCATAATCACCAGATTTGAACTTGAGTTTGCCACCTACATAAGCTGCTCCTAAACTTGCCATACCTAAGCCTTTTTCTAACCATTTATTCCAATTAGCTTCAGTGGCACGTAAATCCCAATTAAGTTCTTCACCATTGTAAGCACCAGCAGAAATTACTTTACCATTTTCAATGGTTATAATTCCTTTTGCTTTATCATCGTCTTTAATACCATAACCAATAGTAGTACTAAAATTAATTTTAGCGAGTGCATCCGATAATTCAGGTTCGTTATTCCACTCTTCCATATAAGATTTCATCCAAGCATCTGAAAATAACTCAGCCATATTTTTATTCCTTATGTCTAATAAATTGTTGTTAAAAGTTTAATGTGTTACCAAATAACATCATTATGTTTACTTTAGTTATGCTTATTTAAAATAATTATAATTAAACTGCCCTATTTCTAAATAATATTTAGTATTAATTTTTATTAATGATTAGTATATAAGAAAATAATTATATAGTATATCTTCAATACTTGTATATTAATAATTAGAAATTAAAAATATTTAATTAGTCAACAAAATTTTAAAATCACAGTTTTTTTTAGTAAACCGCTTAATAGCATTAAACTAAGAAAATTACATTATAGATTAATTAATATCAAAAATAAATTAAGCGTGTTATACTCAAGTTCTTATTTTTTTAGAATTCACAACACTATCAAATTAATTTATAAAGAATTTTTAACAATTATATTAGGTTTAAGTCTCTTGCAAAATTATTATTAAGTAATTGATTTTATTAATTTTTATTAAGGATATGTAATATATCAATAAAATCAACAAGTTATATTAATTTTATCAAGATAGCAATTTTTTAATAAATAAATTTGTTTTCTTTATAAATACTAGATTAAAATCTTAAATATCGCTTATTCAGTTCATTTATTCTTGTTTATCAATTCCTAACATAAATAAAATTCCTAATAAACTGCATTTCATGTTACTTTTTATTTTTTTAATATGAATTGATTTAGGATTTATAAATTTATAATTATATTAATATAAAAATTTTAAAGGAGTTATTATTAAATTTATGAGTTTTATTACAGTTGGTAATGCATTAGGTTGCACCATTAATTCACATCGCCGAGGTTGGGATGGTGGTATTTGTAAAAATGCTGAAACTTGGAATTGTTCTGCAAAACAGCAATTTCGTACAGATTATTGTCAACAAGGTGATCCACGTTGTTATCACATTCATATTTTTGAAGAAGGTAATCCTTATTGTTTGATTGACGATTTAGGTATTGGTTGGTTATTAGAACCTTATCCTGAAGCTTTAAATAATCAAATCTTACTATTTTGGGGCAAACGCTTTCAAGAACCACGTGGTATTAGTGATATTAATACTAGACCTAAAGACTATGTTTTTGGAGCTTATCGTGTTAAAAACGTATCACCACAAAAAATTAATGAATTTAAAACTTTATGGAAAATAGAACCTTATGCTGATGGTTGGACACGTTTTCAACAGCCTTATATTTTAACAGTATATTATAAAAGCATTATTGGCGGGGTTTATCTTAAAGAAGTTAATCGGGTGGCGATAGAAAATATGTTTGAAAAGGCATCTGAGCAAGTTAAAATTCCACATCCTAATTGGGCTGGTTCTAAAGATGCTGAAAGGTTTATAAATTTTCATGCTAATTTACCTAAATGGTTTGAAACAGCTCGTGAAAATGCGCTAAAAGATCAACAAAATATAGTACAGCCTTATACAAATCCAAATCCAAGTAAAAATTTTTCTTCGCCGCCACCTATTTCTAGTAGAAGTCCTTTTGGTGATTTAAAAAATTTAGAAGTTAAAAAAACTTCTCCACCATTAGCGCAGACAAAAATAACTCCTAAAATTAGTTCAGTTAATTATCCGCTCATAGAAAAAGAAGAAACTAAGGAAAAAATTAAAACATTATATAGCAAGGAGATATTAGATGCGGTTTTAATCGTTTCATTGACCAAAAATATTTTAATTTTGACTGGCAGTCCAGGGGTTGGTAAAAGTAGTTTAGCTATTGAATTGATTGAAGATCAAGAGCGTAAATTAGTTGTACCTGTTGGTTCTACTTGGCGTAGTCGAGAAGATTTATTAGGCTATATTAATCCGATTAATAATGAATTTGAACCAACTGATTTTACACGTTTTTTACATAAAGCAGAAATGGCTTGGCGAAAAAATGATAAACGTACTTTTATGATTATTTTTGAAGAATTTAATTTAAGCCAGCCAGAATACTGGTTTGCAGATATTTTAGTACGTTCTCAATATTCAGATGAGCAAAATAAATTAAGAATGATTGAATTGGGTGGAAAAAGTATTCGCGGTTTAAATACAACAGGAAGTAAAGTATTTATTTCTCCAGCTTTGCGTTTTGTTGCAACTATTAATAATGATCATACAACTTTATCTTTATCACCACGAGTTTTAGACCGAGCATCTATTATAGAATTAAGTTTAGAACCTAGAACAATTTTAGAAAAATTAAAACTAAATGAATTAAATGAGCAGCAAATTATGTCAATTGAGGAATTAGATGCTTTATTAAAATATAGAAATGGTATGTTTTCCCTGCGGGCGGCTGATTCTTTAAAGCGTTGTGTAGAAAATTTAGATATAGATAATATATGGAATTCTTTAGATATGATATTAATACAACAAGTTTTATCAAAAGTAAGATTAATGGTTGGTGATCCAGCAAATGATAATTTAATGCAAGGTTTAGAGGATTGGAGTGAAAATTATGGTAAAAATTTGCGTAAATGTGCAAGCATTATTAATAATTGGTCAGAAGCTTTAAAAGATGGTAGAGATGTGATACAGGCTTAATATATTCCATTTTTAAATTTTAATTAATTATTATGCAATTTTCTCTAAATGGACTGTATGCGATTACAGATAGTCATTTAATTAGAAATTCTCAATTAATCTCCACTGTGGAACAAGCAATTATGGGTGGAGCCTGTATTATTCAGTACCGTGATAAAACAACTAAATTAGCACTACGAATTCAACAAGCGCAAGCTATAAATCAACTTTGTAAACGCTTTCAAATTCCTTTTATTATTAATGATGATATTGAACTTGCGCAACAGGTAGGAGCTAATGGAGTACATCTTGGAAAAAATGATACTAAACTAGCTATCGCCCGTCAAAAACTTGG
>JAGLFE010000321.1 GCA_023144675.1 Thiomargarita sp.
CAAAGTAGCTTTAACCACCATTTCGCTGGCAAATTCCATCCCAGTAGTATGTAAGTCTAAACCCAGAATAGATTCCTTTTTGAAACCACGTAGTCCACAATGAAAATCTTCAATAGGACTTTTAAAAAAAAGCTTGCCAATACTACTTAAAACTGGATTACCCAAATATCGGTGAAGAAACGGCATAGCACCCGATTTTATCCCGCCACGAAACCGATTACCCATAACGAGATCGAAACCAGCCCTTAATTTCTCTAAAAATGCTTCAAGCTTAGAAAAATCGTAGCTATCATCGGCATCTCCCATAACAATATACTTTCCTTCCGCAGCTTGGATTCCTCCCATAAGCGCACTACCATAGCCTTTTTCGGTTACATTGACAACCCTTGCACCTAGCTGTTTGGCAATAGCTTGCGAACCATCGGTACTACCATTATCGGCAATCACTATTTCACCCGAAACATTATTATCAATAAGAAATTTTTTAGCTTTTTCAATACATACAGCAAGTGTTTCAGCCTCATTCAAACAAGGCATAACGATGGAAAATTCACAATTTAGGCTATTAGTTTTATTGGACATAAGTTACAGACAAGATTCGATTTAATTATTAGTTGAGTAGCGTATTTTCGCATAATATCAGCTTATCCAATATAAACTCAACAATTTTATTAGGTTGATTCATATCTAAAATAGGCAAATTAGTTTCCACAACATTTGATTCATCACAAGCAACTGCAATAATAGTTTGATCTTCAGGAAATAGTGGCTTATTGCCTAGACTGGGACGATAAACTTCAATTTTAGGAAAAGCCTCATGTTTAAAGCCCTCAACTAAAATTAAATCCAATTTATTGTGATCCAAATGGGGTAATAATTGACTTAATGGCGGTTCATCATAATTTTCTTCTATATCAACCATTAATGCCCATAATTTTTTTGAGGCAACTAGCATTTGTTCGGCACCAGCACGACGAAGTCGATAACTATCTTTGCCAGGGTAGTCAATTTCAAATTTTTTATGATGAGTATGTTTAACCATACCAATTCGTAAACCCGCTGTTTTTAGTAACGGAATGATTTTTAATAGCAAAGTTGTCTTACCAGTACCACTGTAAGCAACAAAACCTAAAATAGGAATTTGTTTCATGTTAATGATTAAATTGTTCGCTAAATAACTCTTTTTCAGCTAAAGTGTTAATATTTTGTATAGTTTCAGGAATATCAGAAAAATCTACTTGGATTAATTTCTGTTGGTGTAGAAAACGTTGTAAACTACGTTCTGAAGTGCTTAAAAAGTTTTTTAAATTGTATAATAATTTAGTTTTTAATAACACAAAAGTTGGTTGCATACGCTGTTCAACTTTTACCACACTGGCATCTGCATTACTTTGAATCAATGCTAGATATAAACGTGTTACCAAATTGGAATTAATTAAAGGTGAATCGCAAGGTACGAAAAGAACATAATTGGTTGACACTTGTTCCCAAACACTGACCATGCCAGCCAAAGGTCCATCATAATTTCCAAATGAATCAGCAATAACGGGACAATTAGCTATTTTTTGATATTGTTCAAGGTTGCGGTTAGCACTAATTATGAGTTGAGCTACTTGTGGTTTTAAAGCTTCAATAACATATTCAATCATAAAGCGTTGATTTAATTGCACTAAACCTTTGTCTTGTCCACCCATTCTTGTTGCTCGCCCACCAGCTAAAATTACCCCAGTTATTTGGGAGTTATCAAAAAATGGCATTATTGTTCAGCGGGATGCGGTAAAAAAATACCCAAGGCAGAATCGGTAATTGATCTCATTTTAGGATGACGTTCTGAAAAACTATCAGCTAAAAGCTTTTGTGTTGCTTGGGGAATTTTCAAAGCTAAATTTTTATTAGTTGCAATATTAATAAAATATACAAATGTAAATGCAAATAATTCCATGTTATCAATAGACAAATTTGACAAAATTATTTCTTGGTCATTATTTAATAATAATTTCCAATCAGTTACTATTCCCATAGTTTCTTTGTGTATTAAAGTAACAGTATTAATTTTATCAAATGGAAAACGATTAGCTGAACCTATCCATTTATTCCAGCCCATCGAAGAAGCCAACAAATTTTTCCAAATCACCGCTTTATCTGTTAAGGCAATACCTCTTTTATTAGAAACAACCGTGCCAGTGTCGAAATAAAAATAATAATTTTCCCCTAATTGACGTACTTTTTTAAATAAGTTAGTTTTAGTTTGTAAATCCAAATGAGTTTTAAATTTAAAGCCTAAATCTTGAAAAAAATGGGTGGATAAAATTACTTTGAAATAATTATAGCCTTGTTCAAAAGGTACGTTTGGGTTAGTAAAAATTGGCATGGTTAAATCTTTTAACAATAAATAATCAGGTTGCGATAATTTAAAATCTTGGTCATAAGAAGAAAAACAAGCATCTAGTAATTGTAAACCGTTAATTACGTCCACATTATCAATTTGTTTTTGACTACATAAAGTTATCCAACCAGCTAAAATAGCCACTTCTTTTTCTGCCACCTGTAATTTAACATCTTCGCCAAAAAAGGTTTTATTCATATTAATAAAATAAATTAAAGCTGAAACAAAAGGAACAATGGCTTCATCTGGAATTTGCGATAATCTAATATTATAAGAACTATTGTAATTAATCAATAATTGCCAGCCAGTAAAGGATAATCCTAGTTGGTAAACTAATTTGAGGTTTTTTATATTATTAAAGCTTAAACGATAAGTTGGTCCAGTAATATTTTTCCAAATCAAGGCTTTATCAGTTAAAGCAATTCCTCTTGCGTTGGAGAACATACGTCCAGTATCATAGTAAAAATAAAAAATTTCATCTTCTTGACGCACTTCGGTAAATAAATCGCTATCTGTTTTCAAATTACTTTTAAATTGAAAAGCTGTTGCTTCTAGTAAATAAACTTTAAGCACGGTTTGGAAATTGCGATAATTTTCATTGAAAGGCGAATTACGGTCGATGGTTAATATTTGTTTGATTAAATTATTAAAGAAACGTAAATCTTCGATAGCAGGCGATTTTTGAATACGTAAACAACTACTCATATTTTGCAAGGCTTTGCGGTAATCATTTTTGGCTAGGAGTATATCTAAAGCCTTAGAATCACTGCAAGTTGCAGCAAAAGTTAAATGTACCCCAAAACTTAGAATGATTACACTGATTTGAATAATCATACGTTTAATTGACATAGTTTTAAACCTTTTTAATTTTTAGGAAGGAATATTTGATGTTATCAATAACTTTTAGTAGGTAATTTATCGTAGTATTGATTATATTTAAAATATAACATTATTTAGGCAAAATGTCTATTTTAATCCGATAAAAAAATAACGCGATTGATGCGCTTCGTTCCTCAGCAGCATCCTACGTTTTTTGCTTAATTTTATACGTATTTTTTAACTTGGTAAACAGTTACTATTTATCTTTAGTTAAAAAAAATAGTTTTTTGTTTAAATTTTAGATTATTATTATTCTAACTTATTGTTGTAAAATATATTCTGTTGTTTCAATAATTTGTCTAAATTAATTTACCATGAATATTAAAAAAATAATTCTATTAACAATTATTATCTTATCAATAGCAAGCTTCTTTTATTTTAATTTGCACCAATATATGACGCTTGAATATTTCCAACTCCAACGAGTTGCTATTCTTGATTATTACCATTCCCATCCTTGGCAAACTATTATTAGTTTTTTTCTTATTTACGTAATCGTAACTGGATTATCTTTACCTGGAGCGGCTTTATTAACCCTAATTGCGGGAGCTATTTTTGGCTTAATTACTGGCGTTATTATGGTCTCATTTGCTAGTACCATAGGTGCAACATTAGCATTTTTACTAGCACGTTTTTTACTTAAAGACTATGTTCAAACCAAATTTAAACGGCAACTTAAACCAATTAATCAAGGTATTGAAAAAGAAGGCGCATTTTATTTATTTGCATTGAGATTAGTACCAGCCTTTCCATTTTTTGCCATTAATTTAGCAATGTCTTTGACACCAATTAGAACTTGGACATTTTATTGGGTAAGTCAAGTTGGGATGTTAATTGGCACCATAGTTTACATTAATGCGGGTAAAGAAATTGGTAAATTAGAATCGTTAAGCGGTATTTTATCACCAACTCTGCTACTTTCATTCACATTATTAGGTATTTTCCCATTAATTGCCAAAAAGGGATTAAATTATATTAAAACCCACAAAATTATGCGCCAATATCCTAAACCCAAACATTTCGATACCAATTTAGTCGTGATTGGAGCTGGTTCGGCTGGTTTAGTAAGCTCTTATATTGCGGCGACGGTTAAAGCCAAAGTTACTTTGATTGAAAAACATAAAATGGGTGGCGATTGTTTAAATACTGGTTGCGTACCTAGTAAAGCTATATTGCGTTCGGCTAAAATCTTGTCTTACATAAAACGAGCTAAAGAATATGGATTTGAGGAAGCAACGGTCAAATTTAACTTTGCTGATATTATGGAGCGAGTGCAACAGGTAATTCAAAAAATAGAACCGCACGATTCCGTTGAACGTTATACCAAACTGGGTGTAAATTGCATTCAAGGCGAAGCTACAATTACCTCGCCCTACACAGTTGCAGTCAATAATCAAGAAATCAAAACCCGCAGTATTATTGTTGCTACTGGTGGCAGACCTTTAATACCCAATTTACCAGGTTTGGAAACTATTAAATATTATACTTCTGATACTATTTGGAATTTAAGAATTTTGCCCAAACGTTTAGTGATATTAGGAGGCGGTCCCATTGGCTGTGAGTTGGCACAAGCGTTTGCTAGATTCGGTTCTCAAGTTACGCAAATTCAAAAAGCAGAACATATTTTGGTTCGGGAAGATGAAGATGTGATTGAATTGGTACAAAATCAATTTTTGCAAGAAGGAATTCAATTACTTACTAAACATCAAGCTATAAGAGTCGAACAATCTGCCACTGAAAATTTTTTGATTTGCGAACATGATGGACGAGAAATAAAAATTGCGTTTGATGAGATTTTGATTGCTATTGGAAGACAAGCTAATACAACTGGCTTTGGTTTAGAAAACTTGGGAGTTAATCTTAATCCAAACGGTACAATTCAAGTTGACGAATTTATGCGTACCAATATTCCAACTATCTATGCCAGTGGCGATGTTGCTGGACCATATCAATTCACCCACACTGCTGCTCATCAAGCTTGGTATGCTAGCGTCAACGCACTGTTTGGTATGTTTAGAAAATTTAAGGTTGATTATTCGGTCATTCCTTGGACAACCTTTACTGACCCCGAAGTAGCTCGAGTTGGATTAAATGAGCAAGATGCTAAAAAACAAGGTATTAAATACGAAGTAACTAAGTACGACATTGATGAACTTGACAGGGCAATTGCTGATCAAGAAGCCAAGGGGTTTGTAAAGATATTAACGCCACCAGGAAAAGATAAAATTTTGGGCGTAACCATAGTTGGGCATCATGCTGGTGATTTAATTACTGAATATATTCAAGCTATGAAGTGGAATATTGGTTTAAACAAAATATTGGCAACCATTCATATTTATCCAACTCTAGCTGAAGCGAATAAATATGCTGCTGGGGAATGGAAAAAAGCCCATGTTCCAGTTAAAACATTGCAATGGGTTGAAAAGCTACATCGTTGGTTGCGAAATTAATTCGGAAATAAAATAGGGTGAAATTAAATTGTCCTTCTCCTGCCGCTAGGTCGGTGAGCAAGGGCAAGTTAGAATATATTTGTAGTTACTTAACTAAATTTTTTGTAAGCCTAGATTTGATACAACCTTATCTATTAAAATACTATTTTTTCCTTTTTGATTGTTCTTTTGCAGTTTTCAAATCTTGCAAATCTTCATAATCTTCCATTAGTTCTATCAATGTCTCGAATTCCTTAAATGGAAGCACAACAAACTCATTTTTTCCCTTTTTTTCTATAATTTGCGGATGTAATTTCATATACCTATTTCCTTGAATATGCTTCTTTACGATGTTTGATACGATATACTAATATTTGTTGTTCTTCAATTTCAAAAAGTACACGATAGTTACCCAATCTTAATCTATATTCGGGAGTAAAGTTTGTTAATTTTTTGATATTGCCAACCAAACCATTTTCCAATAATTTGATTTCTGTAGTGATTTTAACAGCATATTGCTTTGGGATTTTTTTCAGGTCTTTGATAGACCTTTGGCATTAACTCTACTATATACACTGTTTACTTCCAATAGATATATAACTTTATTTTCCTAACGCTAAGCTCACCTGCCGAAGTGCAACGAGGTCAGGTGGAGCGATTTGTTATGTATTATTTTTTATTGGCTTTCTTTTCTTTTTTCTCTTTACGCTTTTCTTTTAATGTTTTCTCGGACTTCTTTTTTGCTGTCTTTTGGGTATTTTTACCTTTAGCCATAATATTCTCCTCTTTAAAATATATTGATTAATTTCTATTTTTTCTTACATAAGTTAAACTAAGCCGACCATGTCGCCATAGCCGACTCGTCTTCAAAAC
>JAGLFE010000322.1 GCA_023144675.1 Thiomargarita sp.
CCAATTAAACCTTAAATGCGAAAAATTTTAACATGATTGATGCGCTTTGTTCCTCGGCAGCATCCTACATTTTTTGGTAGTCCTGAACAAAGTAGTGATGGTCTCAAAAAACCTGTCAGGTATCAAAGACCTAACAGGTTTAGCACTACCTATTTTAGGACTACTTATAAATTAACTACTGAAAATTTCCTATTAAAAGTATAAACAGTTACCAACATTAGAAATGATAATAGCAATAATCCGCCTGCCAGCCAATGGGCTTGAACATAAGCCAAATTTTCCACATGATCATAAATAGCGATTGAAACCACTTGGGTTTTACCTGGAATATTACCCCCAATCATCAAAACGACTCCAAACTCGCCGATGGTATGAGCAAAACCGAGTACAATTGCAGTTAAAAATCCAGGACGAGCTAATGGTACGATGACCGAAAAAAAGGTATCCAATGGCGAAGCTCTTAATGTCGCCGCCGCTTCCCAAAAATGCTTGCCAATATTAGCAAAGGTTGATTGCAAAGGTTGAATTACAAATGGCAATGAATATAAAACTGAACCGATAACTAAACCAGTAAAGCTAAAAGCTAAGGGTTTCCCACCTAAAGCAATTGAAACGCTACCGATCGGACCGTGTGGTCCAAGCGCAATTAGTAGGTAAAAACCTAATACTGTAGGTGGCAAAACCAGTGGCAAAGCAACAATTGCTTCGATAAAAGGTTTGCCTCGCCAATTAGTACGCGCTAACCACCAGGCAAAAGGCGTTCCAATTATCAATAAAATTAAGGTGGTTAAAGATGCAAGTTGGAAAGTTATCCATAATGCACTTAAATCTGCTTCATTTAACATTTTTTAAATTTAAATCGTAATATCAAAACTAAAACCCTTATGATTCCTATGCTGATTAAGAGTTGACAAAGTTGAAAAACTGATATACAATTATTTTAACAAAAAATAGCATATTTATTACAGTTTATTAAAATTTATGAATTATTGTAGCCATTGCGGTTCAAAACGATTAATTTCAAAAATTCCTGAAGGCGATCAGCTTAACCGCATTATTTGTGAAGATTGTAATTTTATTCATTATAAAAATCCCAAAATTATTGCTGGCTGTTTGCCAATCTGGGAAGATAAAGTTTTATTATGCAAGCGGGCAATTGAGCCACATTCTGGTTTATGGACTTTACCCGCTGGTTTTATGGAAAATAATGAAACTTTAGAACAAGCAGCTATTCGTGAAACTTGGGAGGAGGCGCAAGCACGAGTTGAATCTTTGCAATTATATACCATAATTAGTTTGCCTCATATTTCTCAGGTTTATATTATATTTCGTTGCCAATTGTCTGATTTGAATTATGCGCCTGGTATTGAAAGTACACAGGTTGAATTATTTAAACAGGATGAAATACCTTGGGATACAATTGCATTTAAAGTTATTCACCATTCGCTTACTCATTATTTTCAAGACCGATTAGTTGATAATTTTCCAGTTCATACTGGTCAACTAACGCAGAATCATTAAACAATTTTTACACTCATCCCTAATCTGGGGTGATGAAAATCCTCGATATTAATTGAATTATAACACTTTTAGTTATAGTTTTTACCTTATAACAAGCCTCTTATTTCATAGCATCTCACACTATTTCACAACTATTAATGGGCAAAAAATTTTACCGTATTTATTTGTAATTTACCTGATTTTAATTGACCAAGAATTTGGTAGTCCTGAACAAAGTAGTGATGGTATCAAAGACATAACAGGTTTAGCACTACCTATTTTAGGACTACCAAAACTTG
>JAGLFE010000323.1 GCA_023144675.1 Thiomargarita sp.
GTATTCCATCGTTAGGAAATTTTTCTACAAGAATAGCTAAAAGATCAAAATAATATTCATTTTTATTGTCGAAATTTAAAAATAATTTAGAAATTGAAGTTAATCTTTGTTGTCCATCAAGGATATAAAATTTTACTTCATTATCAGCACTTTTATTTGGATGCTCATCTTTAGAAAGGCTATGAGAACCAACATTTAAAGTTCCATTGTTAGCCATTATCAATAAAGAAGAAATAGGATATCCTCGAATCATAGAATCACCCAGATCAAGTATATCCTTTGTATTCCATACAAAATCTCGTTGAAATTTAGGAATAAGATAGCTATTTTTAGATATATTTTTAACTACTTCTTCTAAGCTAATATCTATATTTTGTATATTACTCATGCTTTTTTACTCTTGATAAAAATTAGGATTCAATAAAATTTAACACTATTCTTGAACCATTATATTAATGTATTATCTTGAAGATATAATTAATGTGTTCGATTAGTCAATCAATAACTATATTATTTTTCTATCACAGCCTTGATATTATCAAATAAAGTAAGTATAATAATGCTAATTAAGAGTTAAAAATGTAAATTTAATATGTAATTATAACCATTTTTATTTTCTATGTCAACTAAAACCGCAACTTCCTACCCATCTTTATCTGTTTTATTATGGTTAATCGCCACCTTTATTTTAGCCGTTTTACCTCATTTTAGTCGCTTGCCTTTGTGGATTATAACCAGTTTAGCTTTACTATTAATTTGGCGATACTTAATGACCCGTTGGCAATGGAAACGACCTAATATATGGATTCAGTTTGGCTTAGGTTTATTGCTTTTACTGGGATTAATGGCAAGTTATGGCACTTGGTTAGGTCGAGATGCAGGAATTGCCTTGTTGATTGTATTGTGCGCCCTTAAATTAATAGAAATGACCAGTCAGCGAGATGCTTTATTAATCTGTTTTTTAAGCTATTTTTTAGTAATTACCCATTTCTTATATTCGCAGTCCATTTTAACTCTATTATATACCAGCCTTATTGTTATTGTTGCCACAACGACCTTAATTAGCATTAATGATAACAATCGTGCCTTATCAAGTTACCAACGTTTACGTTTAGCTGGAATTTTATTAGGACAAGCGATTCCTATTATGATAGTTTTATTCGTTCTGTTTCCTAGAATTCCTGGACCGTTTTGGAATTTGCCCAAAGATGCTTATAATGCTGTTACTGGACTAAGTGATAGTTTAACCTTGGGAAATATTAGCGAATTAAGTTTATCTGATGAAGTTGCTTTTCGAGTTAAATTTGATGATAAAATACCACCATCTGAGGAACTTTATTGGCGAGGTCCAGTGTTGTGGTGGACAAATGGGCGTAATTGGAAAATGCGGTCTTCTTCATCATCAATTTCGGTAAATTATATAAAACTTAATGCAATGGGACAAGTTTATGACTATAGAATTACTTTAGAATCACACGATAAAAATTGGTTATTTGCTTTAGATTTACCGACCCAAATACCATCACAAGCTTACATTAATTCTGATTATCAATTACTTTCACGCTTGCCAATTAGACAACGTATTAATTATAAAATTCGTTCTTACACAAAATATCAAGCTAAAGCATTTACCGATCGCTATAATTTAGGTTTGCAATTACCAAAAAAACTACATCCTCGCACTCGAGCTTTAGCAAAACAATGGTGGCAGGAAAATCCACAACCACGGGCAATGATAAAACGAGCTTTAGAACATTTTAGTCAAGAACCTTTTGTATATACTTATACGCCCCCTAAATTAATTACAGATACGGTTGATGAATTTTTATTTGAAACACATCAAGGTTTTTGTGAACATTATGCAGTGGCTTTTACCGTTTTAATGCGGGCAGTAGGTATTCCAACTCGGATAGTAACTGGTTATTTAGGTGGAAGCATGAATCCGATTGGTGATTATATGATTGTGCGGCAACGGAACGCCCACGCTTGGACTGAAGTGTGGTTAAATGACCAAGGTTGGGTGCGAATTGATCCAACAGCGGTAATTGCACCTGAACGAATTGATCAAAGTGTTAATATTTCCGAATTAGGTTTAGATTTAGAACCAGATTCAACTTCTATTCAAATTTGGGAACAAATGAATTATCTTTTGGATGCTGCCAATAATAATTGGAATCAGTGGGTATTAAGTTATGATAAAGTCAAACAGCAACAATTGTTAAAAAATATGGGGTTGGATATTAATTGGCAAGGCATGACTATTTTATTAACTGTAATTATTGCTATTTTATTACTAATTTATGCCAGTTGGATGTTTTGGTTTACCCAATATAAAAATATTAATAAGGAGCAATATCTTTATTTGCGTTTTTGTAAAAAATTAGCTAAAGTAGGTTTGCAGCATAAATCAGCCGAAGGACCATTAGATTATGCCAAGCGTGTCAGTAGAATGCGTCCAGATTTAGCTAATGCAGTTAAACAAATTATTAATTTTTATATACAAATACGTTATTGTAGTCAAATAGAAAATTTAGCTAAATTTAAACAGGCAATTCAACAATTTCATCCTCGAAAAAGACCTAAACCTTTGAAATAAGTATAAAATATATATTTCATAGTCTTTACTACCTAAAATCAGGCAATTGGGGGCGACGGTTTAAGTACGATTTTCTCTCGCTCTGACGAAGCGACCGTTGCTGATGTCAATTCCTCCGCCTGAATTTCAGTTCCTTATGCTTGGCAACAACAGGGGCTTTTTATTCGCTTTTTACCTAAATATTCTCCCTCTTTGAATCCTATTGAAATTCTTTGGCGATTTATTAAATATCAATGGCTTCCTTTTTCTGCTTATCTTTCTTTTGATTCTTTAGTTCAAAATGTCGAATTTATTTTAGCTAATATTGGATAGGAGTTTCATATTAATTTTTCTTAATCTTTATACCTGATTATTTATACTTCAGTACTTATTTATGATGTTCCCCATACTCATAGAATTGAATTACAAAACCAACTGACTTTTTGGGAAAATATAAGGTTTTAAATAATCAACTCGGTGAAAATATAAACCCGCAGCAGGTGCAGTTATTCCTCCAGCTTGACGATTTTTGGCTACTAAAACTGTACGGCTCCATTCTGGGGGATATTCGCCATGTCCGATTGCCATTAATACCCCTGCAATATTGCGAACCATGTGATATAAAAAAGCATTAGCTGACACTTCAATAATAATTCTATCACCAATTTGGGAAATATCAAGGCGTGATAAAGTTCTGACTGGGCTTTTGGCTTGACACGCTGTTGCTCGATATGAAGAAAAATCATGTGTACCTAGTAAATAAGTACTAGCTAGTTGCATATTTTTAACATTTAATGGGCGGCATACCCAAGTAACTCGGTTAGAAAGTAAAGATGAACGAGTGCGGCGATTTAAGATAATATATCGATAATGACGAGCTTGGGCTAAAAAACGAGCATTAAATTGCGAATCCACTTCCTGCATCCATAATATATTCACATCCGCAGGTAAATTTGCATTAGTTCCTAATACCCAAGAATGTGGCAAACGCCGTACTTCCACATCGGTATGCACAACCTGTCCTATAGAATGAACGCCAGCATCGGTACGACCAGCACATTGCACCTTAACTGGATGATTAGCTACTTTAGATAAAGCCGCTTCGACACAACCTTGGATAGTACGAGCATGTGGTTGAAATTGCCAACCAGCAAAATGCGTACCGACATATTCTATTCCTAAAGCGATTCTCATAATAAATATTGAATTATTGCTTGACTATTGGAGATGATTGAAAATGTTCACCAGCAGCAATCGCCGCTCCAATAATGCCCGCTTGATTTAACATTTTAGCTGGTACAACTTTAGTACGAGTTTGCAATAAAGGTAAAAATCTTTCATGTTTTCTACTCACTCCACCACCAATAATAAATAAATCAGGCCAAAATAGGGATTCCATCCGTTCTAAAAACTCATTTACCCGATAAGCCCAAGTTTTCCATTTTAAATCTTCATCAATACGATTTTGAGCTGAAGCTCTATGTTCTGCATCTTTACAACGTATTTCCATGTGTCCAAATTCAGTATTAGCCAATAATTGTCCATTTACAAAAATAGCACTGCCAATTCCAGTTCCAAAGGTGTGTATAATAACAGTTCCCAAATTATCTTTGCCAGCTCCAAATTTCATTTCGGCAATACCAGCCGCATCGGCATCATTCAATAATAAAGTAGGGAAACCTGTTTTATCTTGCAATAATTTTTCGCCATTAACATCGACCCATGAATTATCGATATTAGCAGCGGTGTGAACGATGCCATTTTTTATCACCGAGGGAAAGGCACAACCAATTGGTCCTTGCCAAGCAAAATGTTGTACAATTTCTGCTACAATATCAGCCACTACTTTTGGTTCGGAAGAAGATGGCATGGGAATACGATGACGTTCTGCCGTTAATTCTCCCACTGAAATATTTACTGGTGCGCCTTTAATAGCAGAACCACCTACATCAATACCCAAAATTTCCATAGTTATAATTTCCTTGTTAAAAAATAGATTTTATTACAATTTAGATGCCAAAAATTTAGCTTTGGACTGAACTTAAAATTCATAAGTTTCTCGGTGAGCTAATAATTCCTCAAAAAATTGGCGGGCAAGTATTTTGAAATTATGTTGTTGCAGTGGGGAATCTTTTTTATCCACTTTGAAGCAAAGTTTGTAATAATCATTATACATTTCGCCTGGTCTAAAATCATTGCCTTGCCAAACATTATTGGCTTGATAAAGTGCTTCCGCTTCGTCTTTATCTTTATTCAATTGCTCTACAAACTTGAGACTAGATTCAGGAAAAAAGTGAATTGCTTGCGTTAATCCTAACCAATAACCATTCTTTACTAAATTTGCTAAAATCATTTTACTGTTTTCAACTGGTTTAAATTGCCAACTTTTATCCTTGCCAATCAACACACTATGACGGGGTAAATGAGTTGCTGGTAGGCTATTTAAAATCAGATGCTGAATCCAAATTTGGATAAAATCCTTAGCTTTTAAATTAGCATAACGGTAATGCACTAAATTGTTGCGCCAAATATTATTCAAGCTACCCATAATTCTCATACCAGCAATATTTAAATCCACATTCACTGTTTCCAATTTTTCTTGAGAAATTACTGGTTTTACTTTGTCTATAAAAGGTTGTATTTTAACCACTAAATTGCCATAAGTATAATCGCCTATTTTACCATGAGGTAATTTTCCCGCCGCTTGCGCAATTTGCTGATAATTTTTTAAATTAATACCTTTTAAATTCTTTTCAATCAAAATTTGGTTAAGTTTATAAAGTTCTAAACCAGTAATTTCAAAAGGTTCGCTTTCTTCAATTAAATGTTCTGCTGTTTCTAAGCGAATATCTAAGCGTTCTCTTAAAAAATAAGCGGTGGGATTTTTGAAAAATTTTATTAGCTGATTAATATCAATTATTTTATGTTCCAATTCAGGAAAAATTAATGGTGTATGAATAAAATCTTGTTTTTTAGAATTTTGCTTATTAAGCAATATGTTACTAGCATTGTAATATTCAGTGGAAAAACTAAATAAATTATCTTCATTTTTAGTAAAATAGCGAGGACTAAAAGCTTGTAATGGATGATGCGTAGTTAGATAATTTGGTCTTTTATCAGGATAAATGAATGATTTGCTAACATAATCCAATAATTCACTAACTAAAACTGAAGGCGGAATAACGGTATTATTATGAATATCTTGCCCAACATAACTAATATAAAAATATTTTCTCGCTGATAATAAAGATTCTAAAAATAAATAACGATCATTGTAACTACGGGAGCGATCGCCTTGTTTGGGATATTTGTGCATTAAATCAAAACCCAAAGGTTTATTGGGACGTGGATAAGCTTGGTCATTCATACCCAGCAAGCAAATAGCTTTAAATGGAATACTACGCATCGGTAACATTTCACAAAATAAAACATTGCCCGTAATAAAATTTACCGCTTGTTTCTTTTGAGTTAATGGATAGCGCAAATATTCTAAAATAACTTCATAACTAATTAGTGTTTGAAAATTTATTTCTTGCGTTTTTTTCAACAATTCATTTAACACGTTACGAATATCTTGAACTTTATTTTCGGCATCTTCTAAGAAACTTTCTAAAACATCGGTTAAAAAATTTACCCATTGTTGAATGTTGCGCATTTTTTCCAAATTTTGAACACATTCAAACAATTTTTCAATAAAAGTAATTAATCGACCCAAGATTGCCACCCGATTACCCTCAATATCATCGTAAGGCAAAATGTCATTAAATAACCGTTCATCGCCATCATTAGGCAAGGCATAACCCAATAATAAACGTTTTAATCCCGCCCACCAAGTATGTTCATCATAACCAGGCAATCCCATACGTTCTTTATCCGCTTTATCTATGCCCCAACGTATATTTGTTTGCCGAATCCAATGTCTAATTAATTCTAATTGTTGCGTATTAAAATCAAAACAGTTTTGCACCGCTTCAGTTTCTAAAATAGCCAATACTTGATTAGCAGAAAAACGATTTTTTCTCAATTCTAAAATCATAAAAAAAGTGTCAATTAATGCACTTTCGCTACGTAAACTACGATCGGCAATGCTAAAAGGAATCCTTTTGTTTGCTTCTGGTGTGGTATCAAATATGGCTTCAATAAATGGTGCGTAAATTTCAATATTGGGAGTCATTACCAATATATCTTTAGGCAGTAATTTTGGTTCATTTTGGAATAGGGCGAGTAATTGATCGTGCAATACTTCAACTTCACGCATGGCACTATGACAAATATGAACTTGAAATGACTTATCAGCTTGGGCAATTTCAGTAACTTTATTGGCATTACGTTCTTGCAAATTTAAAATATTCGATTGGATACAATTTAGTAAATTAGCGGTTTGAGGCTGTTGAAAATAGTCATAATCAGCGTTGGGATATTCATTCAACATATCTACAAAATCCCGCCCCATTTTTCCCCATGAAGCAAGCAATGAATTACCTTTTTCAAAATAAAGAGTTTCTGGTAAATCGGTTTTATCTGTTTTGACGGTTTTGTAAAACATATCTCGGTCTGAAACAATATCGCCCCAATATTCCAAACATGGATTTAACACAAAGATATGAATATCAATAATTTGCCCTAATTGAGCTAATATTTCCAAGTGAAAATGTGGTAACGCAGAAATTCCAAATACTGAAATGCGTTGAAATTGAGGATAATTAGTAATATTGGCTATATTTTCAAAAAATGTCCGTCTCAATCCTGCCCGATGTTGTTTCCCAAGATGTTCTGATAAATTTTTCCATAACATCGCTTGCCAATCTGCTTGTGGGTCATTTTCTAATTTAGGGTCTATGTTGCCATTTTCCCAATCAGTAAGCCAATTAGGACGATAAACCATATATTGCTCAAAAATATCAGCGATACGAGAAGCCAATTGAAAAAGTTTAATATTAGCTTCATCGCCTTGTAAATAGTTATTTAATTCAGCGAAATTTGGTTGTTCCAATAAATTTGGCAAAATATCCATGAGCGTCCACATCATAGTTTCTTGCCCAAATGAGGAAATATTAGACAAATTAAGCACTACTTTAAATATTTCCTGCACCATTGTATCTGGAAATGGAAATTCGCTATTTGCCCAAATACCAAGTCGTTCAGCCAATTGCATGGATATCCAACGTTCCATGCCCTTATTTTGCACCACAATAATTTCTTTGATGAAAGGCGGTAACGGCTTACTTTTAATCGTATTAGCGAGTACTTGTAATAAATTTTCTAAATAGTTACTGTTATGGATGTGTAACATTTTTTGTTGAAATTTTGTGAATTTATAATTTTAGAAGTGTAATCTATTCAATAGTTCGGACATAGTCATGGCAGCAATGAAAATTTAAATCCTGACAGCAACCCCGAGCTTGACAATCATTTAATCCAGTAAATTGTTTGGTATCAAGAAATAGGAATTCAATTTGGAAACAAGCTTTATAAAACTGATAATTTTTTTTGGCAGTTAATCCAATATCAGTAGAAAACAGTAATGCAGTACGCACTTTATTGCAACTTGTTTAACCAAATACACAATTCTTTTGGTGAATACGGATAACGATATTTACCTAGTTTAGAAAATATAATGAGTTAGAAATTAAAGTTGATCATCGCATCAATTTCTTACATTTTTAACTCTTAATTGGCATTATTGATATAAAAATATTTTAACACAAATTACTTTAAAACGCTTATTTAGGAAATATATCTATTAAACTCTCATAATGTTTGCTAATACGAATAAAAAAAACATAAAGTTTCATTGACTGAATATGTCATCTATTTCTATTCACCTTCATTATAACTACCTTAATAGAAATTTTATTTTTTGTAAAATTAGATAGTTAGCAAAATAAAATTGATATGGTAAAATATATTTGCTAAACAATTGAAAAATGAGGTTTATATTTATTCAAAAATAAAATA
>JAGLFE010000324.1 GCA_023144675.1 Thiomargarita sp.
CAGCGTTTATCCAGGTAAATAAACCTTGATGTTCAGAATCCAGTTGATTTTCCATTTCATACATAGGATGATTTTTAACTTTGGGTAACTCTAATATTTTTTCAAGCGAGTCTTCCGTTGCGGCTATTCCACCCATAAGGTTAAGCTTATGCGTTTCAGGATTATATTTTACAAAAATAGAAATGGGTCCTGCCATTAAAATTCCATTTTCAGTAGTAGAAACTAGACGCTGTATAGTTAAAAACCCTGTTTTAGCAATAATTTTTTCCAAGAATTGATTAAATTCTTCCAGTGAGTCGAAATCTAATTCAGCAGAAACGAATACCCTAGGTTGAATATGCGAAACCTGTAAAGCCATCATTTCTATTGGCGAACGAAGATGATGGAGCAATAAAGCTAATTCGGGATAAGTTTCTTCGCTGGGTTTTAGAAATTGTTGGTAAATTGCAGATTCAAGTTGTTGGATATATTGTTTGTGCTGTTTATTAGCCAATACATTTTTGAAGGCATTTTCTTTTTCTAAAGTAAAACTCCAAGGATTTGGAATGCGAACGTAAGCTAAAGCCTGTGCTGGAATTATTTCTCTTAATAATGGTTCAGTTTCACTTGATATTGCTAAACTAGGTAAAAAGAAAATAATAAGCAGGTAAAATATTTTTTTATTCATTAGAATTTTATCCATCAAAAGTAAAATTAATTTCGCAATTACAAAAAATCTGTAAATTAATTATATAATTTTAGCAAATAATTTGAACATAAAATTTAAGTATTTCCATTTCTTATTTTAAAAATTGTTGTAAATTCATATAATTATGTCAAAATAAATAAATTAAGGCAGTTTAATTTGTACTTTTTCTCCAAGAAATTTAGGTTTGGTTTTTAAAATATATAAATCTAATATCGCTTTAAATCTGGCTAAATATTCTCGAAGCGGTGTTTTCATATTGTATTTAAAAGGAATATCTTCGGCATTAAAACCAATAGCTTTAATATCATAATAATCACTGATAAATATAGCCCGTTCGTTATGAAATTTTTGCGAAATTACGATAATATCATCCTGAGAAAATATTTTTTTACAACGAATAACTGAATCTAAAGTTCTAAATCCAGCATAATCTAAAGTAATATCTTTTTTCGGAATCCCTCGTTCAATCAAAGAATTCATCATATCTATGGGTTCGTTATGGTAAATGGTACGATTATCACCACTGGCAATAATATGTTGAATTTTGCCCGCTTTATATAATCTAACCGCAGCATCAATGCGATATAGGAAATAAAGATTAATATATCCGTTACGCAAATTTTTACCAGTGCCTAATAAAAGACCTACTTTTTTAACAGGAATTTCATTTATATTGGAATAAAGTTTATCTTTAGTTTGAATTTTAATCCAAATATAACAGCCAACGACCAATATAAGTAATAATATAAATGTCAACCAAATAATTTTTTTTAGCAATAGATATCCTTCCTAAATAGAGTTGCAACTAATCGCCATATTAAACTGTAATTTTTGTGTTTAACTTGGTAAACCTCTTTAACAGTACTGAATAATGTGGTGTTTTTTTAAAAATTAATTAATTATCTACCAATTAAAGCTTTAAATGCGAAAAATTTTAACATGATTGATGCAACTCGTTCCTTAGCACTACATTTTATATGTATTTCTTGGTAGATTCTTATAGCAGGACTAATTACATTGTTGGTTAAAAGAACTGTGTAAACGATTTTGTAATAATTCTTTCTTGTTTAACAACAACCTGATTTCCCAAGTTCATTTATTTCTTTATTATCAAATGGGATATTAGTACCACAACCGTTAAAAATACCATAATGCGTTTGCCAAGAACCAATAAATTCAAAATGAGCATTAAAACGTGTTTCATTCAACATTTGATAAGTGTTTCCACAAACAGGAAATACTTTAGCTACTTCGATAATATGATGCTTATCCAATTTAAATTGGTGCGGATGAAATGGAATAGTTCCTTTATAAATAACAGCCTGTCCATAATCCTCGCAGGCAGTTTCCAATTTGGGAAGCTTAAACAATCGATAAGTGGCTGAAAAACATTGAATTGAACCCATTAACTCAATAATTTCTGGATTATCAATAGTTAATTCTCGGTCTTCTACTAAGCGGGGATCAAAAAAACCAATTTTTTTAGCCAAACTTATAAAGTCATTCCAATACAAAGCCCCACTTAAACATTCACCGTATAATACTGGATGTTTAGCTAATGTTGCTGGAACTCGTCGGTCAGCATAAACATCAGAAAAATAAATTTCCCCACCAGGTTTAAGAACTCGATAGGCTTCTTTCAATACCGCTTCTTTATCGGGGGATAAATTAATCACACAATTAGAAACAATAATATCAAAACTATTATCAGCAAAGCCTAATTTATCCAACTGTTCAATATAACCGTGTTTGAATTCTATATTTGCTTGGGCGTAATTATATTGTTGCGTATGATAATCTATATATTTATTAGCAATGGTTAATTGTTCTTCAGTCATATCCACGCCAACAACATATCCTTGCTCTCCGACCAGTTTTGATAATACATAACAATCCCGACCCGAACCGCAACCTAAATCTAAAATTCGCATTCCTGCTAATTGCTCAGGAATTACTAATCCACAACCATAATAATGACTACTAACTTCTTGATGTATTCCCGCTAAAGCATCTTTAATATATGGCGGAATATTAGTATCGGTACAACAAGCATCAGTTTTTAAATCTTTTGAATGCTGTAAAGTTTGCCCATAATATATTTTGACGATATCATGTTTTTCAATCTTAGAATTTTCCATATTTATTTTACTGATATTTGGTTATTATAAAATTCTTGAATAAATTTTTCCAATTTTTGTTGAGAAATAGCTTCTCGCAAATCCCGCATAATGGTTTGATAATAATGTAAATTATGTAAAGTATTCAAATTAGTTCCCAAAATTTCTTTGCATTTATCCAAGTGATGCAAATAAGCACGAGTGTAATTTTTACAAGTATAACAATCACATTGAGAGTCTAAAGGCGAAGTGTCTTGCCGATATTGGCTATTACGAATACGTACCGTGCCAGCATGGGTGAATAAATGACCATTGCGAGCATTGCGGGTTGGCATTACGCAGTCAAACATATCGATTCCACAACGAACTGCTTCTACAATATCGGACGGCGTACCAACTCCCATCAAATAACGTGGTTTGTCTTTGGGCAATTTTGGAACTAAAGTAGTTAATATTCGTTGCATATCTTCCTTTGGTTCTCCGACTGATAAGCCCCCGATTGCATAACCATCAAAGCCAATATTAACCAATTCTTCAAGTGAAATTATCCGTAAATTTTCATACATTCCGCCTTGTATAATCCCAAACAAAGCTGCTGGATTATCCCCATGTGCTATTTTAGAACGAGCCGCCCAACGTAGGGAAAGTTCCATTGAATCCTGTGCTTGTTGTTCAGTAGCTGGATATGGTGTGCATTCATCAAAAATCATCACAATATCCGCACCTAAGATTCGCTGTATTTCCATGGAAGTTTCTGGACCTAAAAATATTTTTGCACCATCTATTGGCGAACGAAAAGTTACTCCTGTTTCATCAATTTTACGCATTTTGCCCAAACTAAAAACTTGGAATCCACCAGAATCAGTTAAAATAGGTTGTTTCCAGTGCATAAAATCGTGCAAATCACCATGAGTGGCAATAACTGGCATTCCAGGTCTAAGTAGTAAGTGGAAAGTATTGCCCAAGATAATATCCGCTCCCGTTGCTCGAACCTGTTCGGGAGTCATTGCCTTTACTGTACCAGCAGTGCCTACGGGCATAAAAGCTGGTGTTTCCACAATTCCCCGTGAAAAATGTAAACAATTGCGACGTGCTAAACCATCTGTTGCTAGTTGTTCAAAGTGCATTTAGAAGTGTTCCATTTTTTTTAAATAATTTTTATCACTGATACAACCAAACTCGCATTAACGATAATAATTTTTCCGTGTCCACCGGTTTAGTCAAATAATCATTAGCACCCGCTTCAATACATTTGTTTTTATCCCCTTTCATAGCTTTAGCAGTTAAAGCGATAATTGGTATATGTCGATAGCCAACTTTTTTCCTGATATGTTTTATAGTTTCATAACCGTCCATTTCTGGCATCATAATATCCATTAAAATTAGATCAATATCAGAATGTTGTTCCAATAATTCTAAACCTTCTTTGCCATTATTACCGATAGCTATTCGCATATCCTTTTCTTCCAAAAATGTAACTAAAGCGAAGGCATTCCGAACATCATCATCTACAATTAATACCTTTTTATTTTTCAAAATAGCTTCTTTGTCATGCACCATTTTAAGCATATTACGCTTTTCGACAGGCAATTCAGCTTCCGCTTGATGCAAAAATAAAGTCGCTTCTTCTAGCAATCGTTCTGGAGATTTTACAATTTTAATAATAAGATGACTGGCATAACGTTGTAATAGGTGTTCTTCTTGAACAGATAAATCCTTTTCTGAATGAAAAATAATTGGAATTAAACGA
>JAGLFE010000325.1 GCA_023144675.1 Thiomargarita sp.
CTTATCTGGTTTACCTCTTAGATTAGTCAAAGAAAATCTGTTACCAACCGAAATAGCAGAAGAGGCTTTACTAAACAAAAAAGTTTCTTTCGTTAGTTATATTGTCCAAAATAGACACATGAATGGCGATAAACTTGCACTCATTGCTGCTCAAGAATTTGGTATTCCGTTTGTAGATATAGGAAGTATTGAACTAAATGAAGACCTTATTAAGGGTAAAAAAGACGATAAGGAAAAATTAGACCCAAAATTTTATGAAGACAATAAAGCCATTCCAATTTTTAGTCGAGGTAATCGTATTTTTGTTGCTATTTCTGATCCAAGCAGCAAGATAGATAGGGATGCCCTTGATTTAATAAAATTTAAGACTGGAATGAATACTGATCCTGTCATAGCAGAAGATAATAAACTACTGAAAGTCGTTGAACGTGCTTTAGAGTTTTTTGGCGATGACATGGATTTAGAAGGAGATTTAGAAGGGGAACTTAGCTTCGGTGAAGATGAAACAGAGGAAGAAGAAGAAGTAGTTGATCTTGCAGAAGAAGCTCCTATCGTTATATTTGTTAATAAAATGCTGCTTAAAGCCTATAAAATGGGGGCTTCTGATTTACATTTTGAACCTTATGAAAAATATTATCGAGTACGATTTCGGGTTGATGGAATGCTGCGAAGTGTTGCTAATCCTCCTATTACGGTTGCTAGAAAATTAGCCGCTCGTATCAAAGTTATGGCACGTCTTGATGTATCTGAACGCCGAGTTCCTCAAGATGGACGGATTAAGATTAATATTAGCAAAAATAAGTCTATTGATTTGCGTGTCAGTACTTGCCCTATTTTATATGGTGAAAAAATCGTGATGCGGATTTTAGATTCTTCAGCCGCTAACTTAAATATTGATATATTAGGTTATGAAGAAAATGACGAAGAGCCGATGAAAAATCAAAAGCAATTGTATTTGGATGCTTTAAGTAATCCTTATGGTATGGTACTAGTAACAGGTCCAACGGGAAGTGGTAAAACAGTTTCTCTTTACACTGGAATTAATATTTTAAATCAGGAAGGGGTCAATATTTCAACGGCAGAAGACCCGGTAGAAATTAACTTACCAGGGGTAAATCAAGTCCAAATTGATGAAAAAACTGGAATGACTTTCGCTAAAGCCTTGAAAGCTTTTTTACGTCAAGACCCAGATATTATTCTAGTTGGAGAAATTCGTGATTTAGAAACTGGTGGAATTGCAATTAAGGCAGCGACTACCGGACACATGGTTATGTCCACCTTACACACCAATGATGCGCCGCAAACCTTGACTCGTATGATTGATATGGGGATTGCACCATTTGCAATTGCATCAGCGGTTAATCTTATTATGGCACAGCGTTTATGTCGTCGATTATGCAGTTGTAAAATTGAACAGGATATTCCTAAAGAAGCTTTATTAATAGAAGGTTTTACTGAAGAAGAAATAGATAATCCTGACTTTAGACTTTATACTCCCCGCACAGGAGGATGTGAAAAATGCAATAATTTAGGTTATAAAGGAAGAGTTGGTGTTTATCAAGTAATGCCTTTATCTGATATAATGAAACGTTTTATTATGGAAGGCAAGAATGCAATTACAATAGCAGACCAAGCTCGTAAAGAAGGTATTCCTGATTTGCGTTTTTCGGGTCTGAAAAAAGCTAAAGATGGTATGACTTCATTAGAAGAAGTGAATCGTGTTGTTAGTAAGGAGTAAATTTTATAAATTATTTCAAAATATTTGATTTATTGATAATAAATAACCGTTTATTATAGCATGATAACAATAAAATATTGGTAATTGCTCACCCCAGGTAGT
>JAGLFE010000326.1 GCA_023144675.1 Thiomargarita sp.
TCCAATTTTTTGCAAGTCGAAAAGTCTAAGTCTTGCACCCAATCTTCGTGGATAAAAGTTTCAATAAATTGACGAAAAATGGTTTTATTAGAAAACAGCCGTTTATAACCGCTATCGTGAATTGTTGTTGTCATTATTCCAATCCCCACCAGCCACCACCGAATGAATCGTAACCGCCCAAACCTGCGGAATCCACAACCCTAACATTATCGCTAAGAAATATAAGTAAAATTTTGGTTTCGAGTTAAATTTTATGGTTAGTTCCTTTTGCAATGCGAATAAAGAGTCAAAATAAATACAATTAAATCAATAAGTTAAAATTGTACAAAAATAATTTAAATTTTTAATTTGCAATAAATTCAACATATTACATTTTTAACTCTTTATTGGCATTTGCATTCGTTTTCAATTGTAAAATTTCTTGCTCAGATAGTTGTGTAACCTTAGTAATTAGAGATATATCAATATTTTCGTCAAGCATTCGTTTTGCCATATTGTACTTTTCCTCTCTTTGACCTTGAGTAATGCCTTGGGTAATACCTTGAGTAATGCCTTGAGTAATGCCTTGACTAATACCTTTATTAAATCCTTGGTTATTACCTTTAATTAACCCATTTTGGTAAATTGTTTGTCGTTCTTGTTTAAGTGATGTTAATAACATACTAACCTCCTGAGTTGTGCTATAAACTTTTTCTAAAGCTGAATAATCATTCTTATCTATCCGCCCATGTATCGCTAACTGTTTAAACCAATTTAAAAACAAGGAAATTGCTTGTTTATCAGGCTCGTGCTGAAATAATTCCACTAATTCTCGTTCTAATTGCTCCATATCATACTTATTTTCCGCTAAAAATAAAGTCGAAATAATATTTTTAATTTTGAGCAAATTTTCTTGACTGTATTCATTAATCGCAATTTTACAGTATTCAAAATTTAGAGCATATCTACCTAATAAATCATTTGGTTTAATCAGTTCTGACAAATTAACGGGAGCCGTCCATTTCCTATCGCCATTATACAAAACAATTGGAAAAATAGGCGGCAAATGCTTAATTTTTGAGTTGGATTCCAAATAATCCATATAAAAATTGGTGATGTAATTCAACACTCTTAAAGCCATGAAATGAGCGACAGTTGACTGAAATTCAATTAATATCACCAAATAAGAGTTCTGTCCCCAAAACGCAACTTCGTAAATAATATCGCTTTCAGTTTCTTGATAATCTTTTGAA
>JAGLFE010000327.1 GCA_023144675.1 Thiomargarita sp.
CATTGCCAGCGTTATTGTCAACGGTAAATCCATCAATTTCGATAATCAAGGTCGTTTTTCTGCTAGTTTAGAACTGCAAGTGGGCAATAATTCGGTGCAAATCAAGGCGGTGGATATTTTTGATAATAAAGCTTGGAAAAACATCGTGCTGGCTTATTCCGATGATAAACCAAAACAACAAATTGTAGGCAACAATTACGCCCTTGTTATCGGCATTAATAAATACCAAGATTCGCGCGTAACAACTTTAGACACGCCAGTCAACGATGCAGAAGAAATTGCCAAACTCCTGAAAAATAACTACGGTTTCCAAGTTACAACACTTATTAATTCTCAAGCCACGCGTAGAAATATTTTATCCAATTTTGACCAATTAACCAAAAAAGCCGAATCCAATGACAACCTTTTTATCTTTTACGCTGGACATGGACAACGCGACTTGCAAAAAGACAAAGCTTATTGGTTTCCATTCGATGCCCAAGCTGAATCTGAATACAGTTGGATTATCGCCGACCGCATCACCAGCTATATGAAAGGTAGCCAAGCCAACAATGTATTAGTCATCGCCGATAGTTGCTACTCCGGAGCTATCACCAAAACCCGCAATTTTTATCCTTGGCAATCGCATACAGAACGTAGCCGGGCTTTAAAACAACTACAACAAACGAAATCCCGCATTCTCATTGCCAGCGGTGGCGACAAACCCGTTTCCGATGGTAGAAATGGACAACATTCCTTATTCGCAACCCCTTTAATCGAAGGCTTAAAAAAATTTCAAAACGCTTTCACCGCCCAAGAACTGTTTTTCTATATTCAACAAAAAGTAGCGGGTAATTCCAGCCAAATTCCAGGTATTAATTTTATTATCGATTCTGGACACGAAGGCGGAGATTTTGTGTTTGAACGGCAATAAATAATTTTTAGCTTTAGTAACTATCCAGCAAATGCGAATTAAGAGTTGAAATTTTTGTATCCAGTAATCTGGTAAAAACAAGCTTTCAGAATAGACATAGATTGTACTCAATTAAAAATTCTATTTTAATCGGTAATTGTTCACTACCCTCGAATTCTATAATTAGGTAATAAACTATCCCCCTCAATCTCCCTGCTAGGAGGGAAGTGTTTAAGAAATGCTCCGTTTTGGGAGAGGGAATGTTATCACCCATTATACAGTAGGTTGGGAGGGGTGAGTAATTACGTAATATTTAACATAATGGTGCATAATGCTATCATTTATGCCACCCTATGAATTTGACCCCAATTAATTCTGCAATATTGGGTAGTCCTGAACAAAGTAGTGATGGTCTCAAAAAACCT
>JAGLFE010000328.1 GCA_023144675.1 Thiomargarita sp.
CTCAATCCCCCCTGCTAGGAGGGAAGTGTTTAAGAAATGCTCCAGGGAATGAAAATAAAGTCCCTTGCCTTTTGGGAGAGGGAAATGTTATCACCCATTATACAGTAGGTTGGGGGGAGTGAGCAATTACAAAATATTGAAGTTGAAAGCTTTAACACGATTGATGCGCTTCGTTCCCCAGCAGTATCCTACATCTTTTACCCTACTTAATTTTATACCCATTTCTTAGAATCGTAGTAGGTGCTGAGTTTGCAAAGTGCATTAATTATGCTTTAGCTTTGATATTTTAAACAAACTATTTCTTAGTAGATAGTTACTACAAAAGATTACAAATAAACTTTATAAAAATTACCACATCACTACAATTAAATAAAAGAAATTATATATGTTATATTCTGGTATTGGAATCATGATTGCAACTTATGTTGGAGCAAGAATCTTTAAAAAATCTCGTAGTTATAAAACCAAAAAGGAAATAAAAAAATCTACAAGAGTTATTTATCAAAAAGAACAAGAAATAAGTGAAGATGAAAAACAAGCTAATCATTACTTAAAAGCAGGTGGAATTTCATTAGCATTATCTTTATTTACAAATCGTTCTCCAATTATAATTTTATCTTGTTGTTCTCTATTAGGATATAGTTCTACCCCTAATTTTATTAAAGTTGAGGAATCTATTAGAAATAAGAAAATTGGCAATGATATACTTAAAGCGTTAGTTACTGTCGTTTGTGTTTATGAAGGTTATTATTTCTTTGCTGCGATTGATTCTTGTTTTTACATTATTAGTAGTAAATTGGTTGCTAAAACTCGAGATAATTCTAAAAAAATGCTAACCAAAGTTTGGGGACAACCGCCAAAAAAGGTATGGGTTTTACGAGAAGATGTGGAATATGAAATTTCATTAAAAGCAGTTTGTAAAGGAGATATTGTAATCACCAGTACTGGCGAAGTAATTGCCATTGATGGTATTGTTATTAATGGTGCAGCTATGGTTGACCAACATGCCTTGACTGGAGAATCAGCACCTGATGAAAAAGAACCAGGCAGTCCAGTTTTTGCTGGCACTATAGTAATAAGTGGTCGTATTCAAGTGCAAGTAAAAAATACTGGAGATGAAACTACAGCAGCTAAACTTGAAAAAATGTTGGAACAAACTTCTGATTTTAAAACCCAATTGCGTTTAAAAGGAGATGAATGGGCTGATGGAGCGGCTGTTCCTTTATTATCTATAGGTGGACTTGCATTGCCTTTTATAGGACTTTCTCCCGCAACAGCTATTATTAGTTGCAGTCCTGGTAATCGTCTTAGACTATTTACTTCTCTTGAGGCACTTAATCACCTTAACATGGCATTCCAAAGTGGTATTTTAGTTAAAGATGGACGTTCACTAGAAGAATTAAGAAAAATAGATACGATATTATTCGATAAAACTGGTACTTTAACAGAGGAACAACCTGAAGTAGGAGATATTACTATTTATTATGATGGGTATAGTAAGAGTGATATCTTGCGCTATGCAGCTGCAGCTGAACAAAAGGTAGCGCATCCCATTTCTAAAGCTATTCTTGCCAAAGCCCAAGAATGGCAAATAACTATACCTAAGATAGATGATTCTAAATATGAACTAGGACATGGTCTCAAAGTTTATATAGATAATGAGGTTATTCTGGTTGGTAGTTCCCGTTTTATTGAAATGCAGAATATTGTTATTCCAAGCCAATTACAAGATAAAATGGCTAAAATCCATAAAAAAGGATATTCGGCTATAATAGTATCTTTTGAACATCAAATTCTTGGATTGATTGAGATTAAATCCAAAATTCGTGCTGGAGTAAAAGATATTGTACAGAACTTAAAAAAATATGGTATAAAAAATATTGCTATTGTTTCAGGTGATCATCAACAACCAACCAAACACTTAGCTGACGCTTTAGGAATAAAGGACTACTTTTTTAATGTACTACCTCAAGATAAAGCTAAAATTGTAGAACAGCTACAAAAAGAAGGTCGAAAAGTTTGTTTTGTAGGAGATGGAATCAACGATACGATAGCTATGAAAAAGGCTAATGTTTCTATTTCATTACATGGTGCAACCGCAATTGCTACTGATGTAGCTCAAGTGGTTCTCATGGATGGTAGTCTAACTCATTTACCTGATTTATTTGCTATTTCAGAAAAGTTAATGTCCGAACAGAAAAAAACCCTAACCGTATTAGCAAGTGCAAGTAGCATGGTTTTCTTTGGGGCTTTTTTATTCAACTGGGGAGTTGTTAGCTCAATCGTTATAACAAATGCAACTATTATAACTGAATTATATCGAGCCAGACGTTCAATCAAACAAATGAAGCAGTAATTAGCAAGGAAATAAAATGCAAAAAAGTAAGTTACAACCATATAGTTGTTTCAAAGATGAGCGAGGTTCATTTATTGGTTTAGTAAATGAACAAAATTGGAAAGAAGTCAACTTTGTAAAAACTGAAAAAGATGCTCACCGAGGTGGTCATTTTCATAAGTTTACCCATGAAATCATTTTTATTATTCATGGTCAAGTTCAGGTTAAACTGACAAACGTAGCTAATCCAAAAGAAATAGTAGAATTTACCTTGAAAGAAGGTGAAGGAGTCAGAATCTTTCCAAATATTTTGCATGATTTATTTTACTTAGAAAATAGTGAGCAGATTGCATTATTGGATAGACCTTTTGATTCAAATAATCCTGATTTACACACTATTTAACCTTTCAAAAATAATTTAGGTTAATATTGCTAGCAATAATGAATCCATTTAAAACTCTAAAACAAGAATGTATTGTAGCCCTATCTCAATTGTTTGGTTATGATAATCTTATCCATGCGCTTGAAAATGATAATAATTTTTTTGAAGTGGTAGCTGGATATTCAAATTCTATTTCAGATATTCAAATTGTGAAAGGATTAGCACCACAAAATATCTTTGGTTCACTAATTGATATTAGCTTTGACAGTTATTTGGAAAACATTATTAAACCGCTTTTATCAGCAGATAGTCCTTATGACGATCGAAAACTGAGACTGGATAAAGTGGATCTTATCAAAGAAAATAACGAAGCCTCAGAGAAGATGCTTCTTCACTTAGGACCAACGATTTACCAGCATTATCGTCAGGATATTGAGAGAACTCCAATCGATGCTTTAAAATTTATATTGAAGGGAATTAAACACGATGGTAACCCTTATACCTATTTTACTAAAACAGTAGGAGTTACAATTGTTGCTTTGAGTCAACAGGGTAATGTCTTTTTAGGCGAACGATCAGCAGATATTGATTATCCTGAATATATAAATTTTGCTGGTGGCTTGGCAACTTTTTGTGATGATATACAACAAGTAAATTTATATTATGATGCTAAAAGAGAATTAGAAGAAGAAATTGAGCTGATTTTTGGAAAACATTATACTAATATTAATTTTATTGGTATAGCTGGAAATCCTTTAACCAGCGAGATGGATTTTGTTTTTATAGTAAAAACCAATGTGGATGACGAGTTTTTTTATCAATGTAAACTTACTGAACATCAACGCTTAGTGTCTATTAGCAATAAAGAAGAAGCTCATAATCTTTTGTTTCATGGTGTACTACCCAATGAAAAACAACCAAAATCGCTTATTTTCTCAACAGCTTTTGCATTAAACTATTTAATTCAGTATCATTTTTAATAATTTTAGGTTATATTTATGAAAGTTAATCAATTTTCCCCCTGGGTTGGGACTGAAGAATATCAAGCTATAGCTGATTGTTTTGAAAGTAATTGGATCACAGAAGGTCCAAAGTCAAAAGAATTTTCGGCAAAATTGCTAGATTTAATTGGGGCTAAATATGGTGTATTCGCACCAAATGGAACGTTGGCTCTTTATTTAGGATTGAGAGCAATGGACATTGGTCTTGGTGATCAAGTGATTGTGCCTGATTTTACCTTTATTGCTTCCGGAACCTCAGTACATATGGCAGGAGCTACGCCAGTTTTCGTAGAGGTCAACCGAGAAAATTTTCAAATTGATTTGAGTCACGCTGATCATCTTGTCAATGAAAAAACCAAAGCCATTATGCCGGTTCACATTTATGGCACCATTGCCGATATGGACTCTGTTACTCAATTTGCACAAAAACATAACTTAATGGTGATTGAAGATGCGGCGGCGGCATTAGGTGTTCATTACAAAGGTAAACATGCGGCAACGTTTGGCGATATAGGTACCTTTTCTTTCTTTGCAGACAAGACGATAACCACTGGAGAAGGTGGTTTTGTGGTGACCAATAATCAAGAAATGCACCAAAAACTCTTATATTTAAGGAATCAAGGGCGAGTTGATAGGGGTTCTTTTATTCATCCTGAAATGGGCTACAATTTCCGAATGACTGATATTCAAGCGGCTATTGGGCTAGTTCAGTTAGATAAGTTGCCTAGAATTATAGCGAGGAAGGAGGAAATTAAGCAGTATTATTTAGAACGACTGGGGAAAATAGAGGAAATTTCTTTTCTAACCCCCGGACAAGGTGCTGAATGGATTCCTTTCAGAGTGGCAATCTTGGCAAACAATGCTCAAGCTATTCGAGACTTTATGAAAGACAAAGGTGTTGAGCCAAGAACCCTGTTCTATCCACTCCATAAACAACCCTGTTTTGCCTATTTGAAAGAGACAAACCCTCAAAATATGAAAAGCGATAATTTCCCTAATTCAATTTACGCTTATGAAAACGGGATTAGTTTGCCCTCTTTTCCAGCATTGACGGAAGAACAAATAGACTATGTTTGTTCAGTATTAGAAGCGTATTATGGGAAATAAGTTAACTCTCATAGACGTTCAGAAAAATAATTTCACAGTAGGAATATATTAAGTCTTAAAATACTGTTTTTTGAAAATATATTTTTACTTTTAAAAGGAAAATTAAAATATTGACTTCGTTTAAATATGATGTTTGTATTATTGGTACAGGACATGTTGGATTACCGTTAGGATTATCTTTTATCGAAGTTGGTTTGACAGCTATTGGTATAGATAGAGATGTCTATCTACGTGAAACTATTAACAGTGGTAAAATGCCTTTTTATGAACCGGGCTATGATACATTAATTTCCAGCTTGAAATTCCAAGTTTACGATAATTTTGAGATAATAAAGAAAGCAAAAAATATTATTATTACTGTGGGTACGCCCTTAAATAATCATATAGAAACCGATCTTAGGCAGATTCAACAAGTGTTAGAAAGTTTAGGTAATCAGCTAACGGTTGGACAACTTATTTGCCTTCGTAGTACCGTTGCACCAAAAACTACCCGTTTTGTACGCCGTTGGATTAAACATCATACCTCCCTAAAAGTAGGGAAAGATATTAGATTAGCTTTTTGTCCAGAGCGTATCGTAGAAGGTAATGCTTATAAAGAACTACGTACATTACCACAAATAATTGGCACTGAAGATAAAAAAAGCCAAAAAATGGCAAAATTACTGTTTAAAGTATTAACTCCAGATTTATTGTTTACCAACTATATTACCGCCGAACTGGTTAAGTTATCAAACAATATCACTCGTTATGTTCATTTTGCGTTGGCTAACCAATTAGCCTTGGTAGCAGATGATTTAGGAGCAAATATTTATGAGATTCTTGAATTAGCTAATTATAAATATCCCCGCAATCATCTCGATAAACCTGGACTTACTGGGGGAACCTGCTTACGTAAAGACTTTGGGATGATCAATGAAAATGTGCCTTATTCAGATATGTTTTTGTCGGCTTGGAAAATTCATGAATATATGCCCACTTTTTTAGTTAAACATTTGTTGAAAAGAACTAAAATTCGTGGTAAAGTTATAACTATACTTGGATATACTTTCAAAGCTGACACAGATGATATGCGTGATAGTTTAGCTCCCAAACTCTATCGTTATATCATGCGGGAATTACCTACCGAAGTGCGTATCAGCGATCACTATTTATCAGATCCAATTAAAGATGAGCATAATGGAAAATTACGCAATTGGTCAATAGAAAAATCCATTGTTAATGTTGACTGTATATTTGTGGCGGTTAATCATACAGGTTATCGTGAAGCTTTATATCCACTTGCCAAACAGAATCCAAATACTTGGATTGTTGATATTTGGAATGTCAGTAATATTAACCAAATTTTTTATCAAGCTTCTGCTTTGAGGGCATTATCATGAAAGTATTAGTTACTGGAGGAAGTGGTTTTATTGGTGCAGCACTGTGTCGAAAATTAGTAGCAACTGGATATGATGTGCGTGTGCTGGATGATAATTCGCGGGGAACATTAACTCGATTGACGGATATACAAGACCGTATCGAATTTGTGGAAGGAAATGTCTGCGATGCTCAAGCTGTACATATTGCTACTGAAGGTTGTCAAATGGTTTGGCATCTGGCTTACATTAATGGCACCCGTTTTTTTTATGAACGTCCTGATGAAGTGTTAGAAGTTGGAATAAAAGGGGCGATTAATACGATAGAAGCGGCTATAGCGGCTAAAGTGAATCGCTATATTTTAGCCAGTACTAGCGAAGTTTATAATACACCTTCTGAAATCCCAACGTCAGAATCAGAACGGATAATGATTCCAGATGTTACTAATCCACGCTTTAGTTATGGGGGTGGTAAAATTGCCAGTGAATTGTTAACCTTACATTATGGTGGCAAACGTGGACTTGAAACAGTGATTTTTCGCCCACATAATATTTATGGTGCAAATATGGGTTTTGAACATGTAATTCCAGAACTGGTCGCTAAAATTGTTAAACTCTCTGACAACTTCACCAAAAAATCCATTGATCTTCCAATACAAGGTAATGGCGAAGAAACTCGTGCCTTTTGTTATATTGATGACGCAGTACGTGGTATTTTATTGTGTGGTGAAAAAGGAAATTCTGGAGAAATCTACCATCTTGGTACTCAAAAAGAAACCAGTATACGTGAACTGATTGAACAATTAGCTAACATTCTTGGAATAAACATCAATATTATTCCAGGAACATTACGTCCTGGCGGTACGATACGGCGTTGTCCAAATATTAGCAAACTTTCTCAATTAGGTTACCAACCACAAATTGATTTAAAGGAAGGGCTTACTCATACTGTTAGCTGGTATGTTGACCATTTTACTAAAAATACGAATTAAGGGTTGAAAAATTTTATTTAAAATCAAATGTTTGATTGGAATTTAAAACATTGACATAATTGATGCACTTTGCAAACTCAGAACATCATACGATTATAAATTATTTAATTAAGAAATAAAATTAAGTCGGGTAAAAAATGTAGAATGCTACTGAGGAACGAGGCGCATCAATCATGTTAAAGCAACTTCAATATTTTAACTCTTAATTCTCATTAAAAATACAGATGAAAATAATTAATTTTACAAAAATAATTACTATTCCAAAAGATTTTTATTGGTTAAATGAACCAACGTATTGTTTGAATGAAGGTTTAATTATTACGACCAAACCAAAAACTGACTTTTGGCAACGTACTCATTATGGTTTTCAAAGAGATGATGGACATTGTCTTTTAACCAATATAAACGGTGATTTTACCATAGAAACCAGCACCAAATTTAATGCCGTTTCTCAATATGACCAGTGTGGGCTTATGATTAGACTAGACAGCGCAAATTGGATAAAATGTTCAGTTGAATATGAAAATACAACTATTAGTCGTTTAGGTTCGGTTGTAACCAATGAAGGTTTTTCAGATTGGGCAACACAAGATATTTCTTCTTCTACTAAGACAATGCAATACCTAATAGAGAGAAAAGGCAATGATTTTTTGATTAAATATGCCTTAAATAATCATGAATGGCATCAAATGCGAATTGCTCATTTACATCGTTGTAAAGAAACGCTTAAAATAGGTATCTATGCTTGTAGTCCAGTTGGTAACGGATTTGAGTGTCAATTTAATTCTATTAAATATTGTAACTATCTACCAAGTTAATAAATACATATAAAATGTAGGATGCTGCTGAGGAACGAAGCGCATCAATCATGTTAAAATTTTAACTCTTATTCGCATTTGAAGCTTTAAT
>JAGLFE010000329.1 GCA_023144675.1 Thiomargarita sp.
GGCATCATCCATATACCTTCTTCGCGTGTCAACCAAAATGCGGTCAAAACGATTCCTAAAAATATTGCCCATAAGCTCAAATTTATCAACTTATTAGAACGATTGGTATATAATCCAATTAAGCCCGCTAAAATTAAAATAGTTAATGCGGGATATATACCAGCTCGCATTACCCTTGTTATCACTTCCAAATGTGGGCTAAAAATAATCAGTGCGTAAAGAAATACTAATATGCTTGGATATTTCACAATTTTATTTAATGCAATAACAACCATTAATCCAGCAAATAAGTATAAAAGGTGTTGAGCAAATAATAAAGGTAAACCTAGATAAAAATTAATTGCTATCCATATTGGATACATGGGTCCTTTAGCAAGTGTTCGTTCATCGTAAACTCCTAACCAATCACCTTGAATAAGAAAATGAGATAAATCTATAAATAGACGATCATCAAGAGAAAAATTACCCCAAGCAGTAATAGGAATCGCAGCCACTAGCCAAAGTTTCAAAATGGAGAATATTAGAATGATTAATTTTGTTTTTACAGACATATTTTATATCCTAAATCAAAATAATTAGTGAATTTTTAAACTTAAAATGCCTTTAAAGAAACTGGCAATAATAATTTGAAAGCCAACTGCGACAAGTGTTATCGAAGGAACCAAAATACGCATTATGTAACTAGGGGTTAATGCTCCGAAATCTACAGTTCCCCAAAAAAATAGGGTATAAATTATTCCCAGAATACCTCCAAGCATGAGTAAAACGCCAAATATCAACATTTTTTCCATTGATATTTTATCAATTAGTGATATAAAATGCGAATCATAAGGTAAAAGTTTATTATTAATAGCAAATTGTTTGGCTAAAATGGCAAAGCTTAAAGTTTGCACGCCAAGTATAATAACCATTCCAGAAAGTAATAGGGTGTGAATATCAAAGGTAACGTTGCCAATACTAAGCGGACCGGGTAATAGCAAAATCATACCAAGTAAGCCGCTTGCAATTAACGCAAATCCAGGATAAAAAAATAACCAACGAGGGCTATACATTAACATAAATCGTAAATGTC
>JAGLFE010000033.1 GCA_023144675.1 Thiomargarita sp.
TTTCTGGAATGTCTAATTCTGACATGATTTTTCCTTTTGGTTAGTTAGGGTTGAGTTGAAATAAGAAAATTGATGTAGCTTTTAATCGGTTCATATACAGGATGCGGTGAATCTAAACAATCATCAAGAAGGTCAATATTAATATATTTATCTAATAATTCTTTGGCAGTAGTAATATTATCCATTTCATCCAATAATTCTTCTAATAATTCTTCTGAATTAGGATAATCTTTAATGTTTTTTAGAACTTGGCAAATTTTAACAAATTTTTCTTGGTTTTTCTGATCTGTTCCTGCTCTAGTTTCCTTAATTTCTACCTTATCGCAATTTATATCTTTAAATTTTTTGTTACTATTAATCTGATTTTTTAATTTTTCAAAAGCCTGATTTTTCTTATTCGTAGGAGTATCATCTTTTTTAGGTTTCTGTTTTTCTTGAAGAATTGGTTTTACTTCAGTAGTATTGAGATTTTCATGTTCATCAATCACAATATTATCGGAGTTAGAATCTTGTTCACCATTGGTGGTAATTATACCATCTTCTAATAATCCAGTCCAAAAAACTACCCCCAATACCAGTAAAATTACAGCAATAACACCTATAAGTTTTAACTTATTATTAGAATGAAGCTTTTGAGCTAATGCTATTTTTTCTTTGGGCTTTGAAAATACAGGCAACCCAGCAAAATCTTGTTCCCAAGTAGCTAATTTTGGATAGCGTAATAAGATTTCTTTGCCATCTTTATCCCAATTAATGGTTTCAGTAACCAATATTGCGACATCAGCCAAGCGTTGTTCTAATTGTTGAATAATTTCTTGTTGTTCAGTGTTAGCAAGCTGTTTAACATCTAGCCCTACCAATACTAATATTTCTTTACCAATACGTCCCGAAGTTGATTGCGTTGTTTCAGAACTGACGGCAATATAATTATCGCCTATTGGATTGCGACGTGCGGCGGCAATTGTTTTGGTAATTGCGCTTTCTGATAAAATTCCATCCGTTGCGGCAATAAATCGGTGATTCCATTTACCAGCCCGCGGAGTTTCTATGATTAATTGTAATTTATTCATAATTATATAAAATTAATGTTTCAAGAAGCTACATTGAACAGGTATAAAATATCGAAAAAAATCAATATAAAAACTACAGGGATTTATTTTAAGCACGGATTTCAATAAAAATCTGCTTTATCCTTTTTTAAATAAAATCCTTGTAGTTATTTAATTTCATTATAACCCGTTCAATGTACGTTATCTAATATTATGCCATGCAGG
>JAGLFE010000330.1 GCA_023144675.1 Thiomargarita sp.
CAGTGATTTTGTTTTTTGTTTTTTTGTTTTTTTTTCCAAATTTAATTAATTTATATAATTATTTTATTCCCTAACCGTAGAGGCGCACGGCGTGCGTCTTTTTAGTCTCTAATTTATAAAGTTTAAAGGAAAATTAAAAATACCATGTCTGATTATAATGTGGTCGTAATTGGAGCAGGACCAGCCGGTTATGTTGCAGCTATTCGTTGCTCACAATTACATAAGAAAGTGGCTTGCATTGATAAATGGAGCGATAATAATGGCAAAGCCTCTTTAGGCGGAACTTGCCTCAATGTAGGTTGTATTCCTTCCAAAGCTCTACTAGATTCCTCCCATCATTACTATTTTTCACAGAAAAAAGCTGCTGAACATGGCATTCAATACCAAAATTTAAACTTTGATATTGCAACCATGCAAGCTCGCAAAAATAAAATTGTTAAAACTTTAACGCAAGGTATTGCCAGTCTGTTTAAAAAGAATAAAATTACCCATTTACATGGCACTGCTCGTTTCATTGACGGACAGCAAATTGAAATTAGCAATGCGGATGGGAAAAGTACAGTTACCGCCGATAATATTATTATTGCAACTGGTTCTGTACCGACTAATATACCGATTGCAACTATTGATAATAATTTTATTGTTGATTCTACTGGCGCACTTAATTTTCAAACAGTGCCAAAACGTTTGGGTGTGATTGGTGCTGGCGCAATTGGTTTAGAATTAGGAAGTGTTTGGAGTCGTTTAGGTAGCCAAGTAACAATTTTAGAAGCCATGCCAGATTTTCTAGCGATGGCGGATCAAAAAATTGCCCTCGCTGCTCGAAGGGAATTAAAAAAACAAGGTTTACAAATTCATACTGGAACCAATGTAAGCTCGGCTATTATTGAGAATGAAGAAGTGCTTATTACCTATCAAGATAACAAAGGTGAACAACAGCTAACCGTTGATAAACTTATTGTTGCAGTGGGGCGCAAACCCAATACTGAAAATTTAGGCGCAGCAGAAATAGGTATAAAAATTGACCAAGGTGGCTTTATTCAAGTCAATCAACAGCGTCAAACAGCGATGGCTAATATCTATGCAATCGGTGATGTTATTGGAGGACCGATGTTGGCACATAAAGGTTCAGAAGAAGGCGTAATGGTTGCCGAACAATTAGCTGGAAAAAAGACCGAAATGTCTTACGATACCGTTCCTTTCGTCATCTACACTTGGCCAGAAATAGCTTGGGTTGGCAAAACTGAAGCACAGTTAAAAGCCGATAATGTAAATTATAAACTGGGACAATTTCCATTTATAGCCAGCGGAAGAGCTAAAGCGCATGGCGATACCAGTGGCATGGTGCGTATTTTAGCAGATTCAGTAACTGATCAAATTTTAGGAGTACATATTTTTGGCATTTCCGCTTCCGAATTAATTAGCGAAGCCGTAGTAGCAATGGAATTAGAAGCCAGTGCCGAAGATTTAGCTAGAATTATTCATGCGCATCCCACTTTATCCGAAGCTCTACATGAAGCCGCTTTGGGTGTCGATGGTCGAATGATTCATGCTTAAACATTGGAGTTTAATGCGCTTTATTTATACGAGTTTATTTTATTTATTCATTCCGATTATACTACTTTATTTGCTATGGCGAAGTATAAAAGCTCCTGCTTATCGGCAACGTTGGCATGAACGTTTTGGCTTTTCAGCTAAACACCTGTTAAAACGCAATTATATTTGGATTCATGCAGTTTCAATGGGAGAGGTGCAAGCAGCTATTCCACTAATTAAGGAATTAAAACACCGGTTTCAAGCACCTATTTTAGTAACAACAATGACACCGACTGGTTCCAAAAGAGTGCATGAGGTATTTAATCATGAGGTTGATCATGTTTATTTACCCTATGATTTACCTGATGCCCTAGCTCGATTTTTAAATAATATTCAACCTAAATTGTTGATTATTATGGAAACTGAATTATGGCCAAATTTATTACATAGTTGTCAACAACGCGATATTCCCGTAATATTAGCCAATGCTCGACTTTCTGCCAATTCAGTAACTAGTTATTTGCGCATCAAAAAATCGGTGCAAAAAATGTTGCAATCAGTTATTATTGTGGCTCAAACTAATTTAGATGCTGAAGGTTTTATCAAGTTAGGCATTTCTTCTAAGCAGGTTCGGGTAACAGGCAGTCTCAAATTTGATACTGATTTACCAAATAATTTTTCTGCTCAAACTGATAAATTACGGCAAAAATGGCAAAATCGTCCCGTTTGGATTGCCGCCAGTACCCATGATGGCGAAGAAAAAATTATATTAACCGTATTTAAACAATTAAAAGTTGACTGTCAGAATTTATTACTACTGTTAGTTCCTCGACACCCTGAACGTTTTAACCAAGTTGCCCAACTTTGCCAAAAACAAGCTTTTAAAATAGCAAGACGTAGTCAAAATCAGAATATTGAGGCAGAAATTGATATTTATTTGGGCGATACCATGGGAGAATTACCCATGTTATATGCGGCTTGCGACATTGCTTTTGTTGGTGGAACTTTAGTACCTGTTGGCGGGCATAATTTATTAGAACCCGCTGCTGTTGGTTTACCAGTGATTATGGGACCGCAGGTGTTTGAATGTGCTGAAATTTGTCGCCAATTATTATTAGCTAATGCTGGTATCCAAGTCAATGATGCCGTTGAATTACTTCATGCAGTTAAAAATTATTTAGATAATATTGATTATCGTCAACAAATAGGACAAAA
>JAGLFE010000331.1 GCA_023144675.1 Thiomargarita sp.
GTAATTGCTCACCCCCTAACCTACTGTATAATGGGTAGATAACATTCCCTCTCCCAAAAGGCTAGGGACTTCATTCTCATTCCCTAGAGAATTTCTTAAACACTTCCCTCCTAGCAGGGGGGATTGAGGGGGGTAGTTTTATTACCTAATTATAGAATTCGAGGGTAGTGAGCAATTACCTTAAATATATAATATTATCAGTATTTTGATAAATATGTAAGGCAAGTTTAGATACTTTTTGTGGCTCATTTTTCAACCATAAAAAAACATGCGTATCAAGTAAAAATTTATTGCCCATTATTTATCAATTTTCCCAAGCCAAAATTCATCAGGTAAAGGTGCGTCAAAGTCATCACTAATTTGTATTTTACCAATATATTCACCTACAGTACGCTTTTTTTGGACTTCCATAGTAATTTTTATATCAGTATTAACAAAATCGGGTGGCACTTGTAAATGTAACATACTATCTGCACCGACATGGGAATGTAATGTAATTGTTTGCATGGTGTTAATCCTTTTTTAAGGAGAAATAATCTTATCCGCAAAATCGGGATAAACTCGTTTAAAATCTTTTTCGTTGAGTGTTATAACATAATCAACATTGGCTTTTATAGCTGCTTTTAGGATTAAAGCGTCATAAATAACGCCACCAATAATATTTGATTCAGATAGATGTTTGATAACACTCATGTATTCTAGTTCAGATAAAGTAATTACTTCAAAAACATCAACGATATTTTGTTGAATTAATTGTTGAGCTTCTTGCGGTGAAATACGGCGTGGATTGGCTGGGAATATGGTAAGAATATTATAAATTTCAGCCAAAGAATGTGTTGAAACAACTCCTTTGTTGATTCCTTTTTTTACTTCCTGTAAATAAGGCAAAACAAGTGAATGTTTTGGATGGGATATAATTGATGCAGCCACTAAAGTTGAAGTATCAAATAGAATTTTCTTCATTATTCTGCCCACTTTGTATAAGTTTTTGGATTCTGCGTTCGCGATCTTGCTTAACAAGGTCAGTTACGTCGCCTAATGCCTCAACATCAGCAACTAATATACCTCCTTCATCAACAAGTATAGAATCTTCATTATTTTTAGATAGCTGTGGTTCAATCTTCAAGGTAACAATTACGTTAGTATTAGCAAAATTGGGAGGCAATTGTAAAACACCGTTTGCGCCGACATGAGAATGTAATGTGATAGTTTGCATTTAATTATTCCTTTTTTGAACAAGATTTACAGATAGACAGGGTTGGTTATTTTTAGCTATAATTGGATTTCATAGATAACTTATAATTACTCACCACCTCCTATCCCCCTACAGTAGGTTGAAAGTGGTAAATATTTTTACTTGGGCAGAAATTCATTATCCATAACTTGTTCAAAAGTCCAAGGACATGAATTGGGAAATATGTTTTTGGGTAAGCCTGTTTCTTTTGCGGCTCCAGTAATTGCATATCTATAAGCCCGTTCAATAATTTCAGGTAATTTATGTTTTAAACTAGGATTATCTTTTATATGATCTGCTAATTCAGTACGTTGTTCTTCAATAGTATATTGCCAACTATTTCCTTGATGTCCAGGTTGATATTGCCATTTAAGCAAATGTATAAAAAGTACTTTTAACCGACTTACTAATTCACGTTGTAATTTTTTTCCCATATCTTCCACTTCTTCAGCAATATTTTCTATATCTATATCAGCTAATTTCCCTGTTCTTAATAATGCTGCTTGTTGGTTAGTCCAAGCATAAAAGTCAGTGTCATATAATATTGTATTCATATTTTTTGCCTCAAATTTTGAACTTGTGTATACTGCAAATGGTTATAATATTAACTTTTAGTTAATTTACTATCATAAATTTAAACCTGATAAGTATTCAAGACCTGTTAGGTTTTTGAAATTTGAAAAAATTTAAGTTATTACGTATAATAATATTATAGCATAATTCTGTTCATAAACAAAAAAAATCATAGTTCATCATCATAATCATAAAAATCATAGTTCAGACTACTTCCCATCTCCAATCAGCACAAAGCCAGCCCAGTAATAGGGACTTTCATAAGTGTATGGCTTTCCTCCAATTGTTATATTTGGAAAACGTTCTCTTACTGTTTCTTTAGTCATCGTGCGCAATTGATGTTGAGCGTGTTGTAGGGCTTTGACGGCTGAAAGTCCTTCATTTAGGTTTTGGTAGAAGTTTTCCATCAACAAGCGGGTGGCATTGTCTTCAACTGGCCATTGGGTGGCTAAAACATTGTGTGCGCCAGCAAATAGGAAGCTGGAACTGAGTCCCATGTATTCGTCAGCGAGGGTCGGTTTTATTTGGGCGGTTTCGCAGGCACTCATTACCACTAAACGGGGATTGTCCATCCGGATGCTGGTAAACATTTCTATTGCAGGTAATAAACCGTCCGCCATGTGTAATCCAGCTTGGGTTAAATCTTGATCGAAACTTCCATGACAGGAAAAATGGCTATGTTGGCTATTATTTAAAACTTGGCGAACTGTTGATAATTTGGCTTCTTGACGGGCGATTAATTGGTCAGTATGCCCCCGAATTTTATAAACGGTTTGACTTTCTTGTTCGGCTCCAGCTAAATCTTGGGTTGGATTGGCAATAATACAACCTTTGTCCTGACTTGCAGGTGGTCGCTCTGAAATTAGCCGTAAAATCTGCATCGAAGGTAGATAGTGCAATGGATAATGGATGGCTAGTGCTTCATTTTCTATTTTCACTAAGTGAATCGGCAACAGATGCCAAGCAACGTGTGGAATTAGGATGATTTCCTGATATTTGTTGTGCGCTGTCAATTCTGTAAGTGATTCTTTTAGTTGGGCATTTAACCATTTTCCTAATTTGTCCACTGTTTTTCTAAGGCGAGTAGCATTTTTAGCACTAGCATATTCTCGCATTTTATCTTGGAATGTTTTTGCTTGCTTATCAACCTCTTTTGCAGGTAAATCTATTTGTAAAGGCGTAAATATAGCTTGTTTGGTGATAGGATAAAGGCGCAAAAAATCGGGGTTTTGTTCAAAGGCAATGACCAAAGTATTTTCTGGAATTAGGGCGGTTACTTCTTCAAGGTTTAGAGTGCTTGGTTGAATGGCTTCACCAAA
>JAGLFE010000332.1 GCA_023144675.1 Thiomargarita sp.
ACAATTTTTTTGGTTTAATAACTTCCTCTGCCAATACCAAATTTTGTTGATTATTTGAGGTGATTTCTGGAATTTTAGTTTCTATTGGAAGCTCTGTATCTTCAGTAACTATAGTTTCAATACTTGTAGTTTCGGTATCTGCATTTTTAGTACTTGTAGTTTCATTATTTGTAGTTTTATCACTTGTAGTTTCGGTATTTGCAGTTTCAGTACTTGTATTTTCATTATTTGTAGGAACTATTTCGGTCTTTTCAGTTCCTGAATTTTTAACATCTTGATTTTCAATAGTTTTCTCAGAAAAATATAAATAAAGTTTAGCTACCCCCCCATAATTATCAAACTTCATTTCTATAGATTTAGGCTGGATTTTTTCACCACCAAACTCTAGGCTAAAATGTTTAGCTGCAAATTTCAATGTGTGCTCTGATGTATATTTTTTTTGAATCTCTTGAATAAAAAGTAAGTTTCCTGGTTTTTTACAGTTATCTGACTTAATATCTACAAAAACAGCTATTTTATATTCTCCATTTCTAGCGTTCCTATGAAACAAGCGAGTTTTAGTTAGATTAAAACTAAATTTGTATCTTGTTCCTAGCTTTTTCCAAGGTTTGTTTCTATTTGGAGCTTGATAATAAGTAAGTGTAGATAAAGTACCACCTTTCCAGCCACAATTGTTTGATGTATTATCTCGTTGCCATTCATTTTTAGCCACTTGACCAACAGCTTTGTAAACACCTTTATGATACAAAACAGCAAATTCAATAGGTCTTTCAATAGCGGCACAACTAGCTATAATAGTTATTATGCCAATGAAAAATATCATTTTAATAAATTTTTTTAACATATTGCTCCAATAAAATTTTGAGTTATTTGTATTAAGAATAATTAATTCTTTTTTATTTACTAATTAATTGCAAAAAATAAATTTAGCTTTTCTCAATCAAGCTTAAATCCAACTGATTTTGTTTAATTACATTGCCCTCAGCATCTTGAATTTTATCTTCAATTATCCAAATAAAAATAGATTTTTCATAAAAACCAACTTTTTGAGCAGTAATTTTAACCCAATCACCAACTAAAGTATTCGGAATATGCCAATCATAGTTGCCACTATTTCCAACTACTACATTTTTAATAACCTGATTGAGAGAATTATCGCCAGTTAAAATGGAAACGAAAGCACCAGAATTGGTAATTATTGATAATTCTCTTTTTCTAAAATCGCTATCATTAAACTCATTAAACGCTATGAATTTAATAGTTTGGTCAGTAATTACTTGCTGAGAAAACTTTTTTTCCCATAAATTATAACCATATTTATATCCTACTAAATTCCAATTTTTATCACCTATCTCAGGCAACCTAATTTTCATAACTTTATGCTTAACTTCAATTATATCATATACCACCGATTTATCCGCATCAGAATAGGACATAACTAATTTAAACGGATATTGTTTAGAAAATATTTTAAACGTATTAGTAATATTATTATCATTAAAAGTTAAATAAGCTTGTAAATTATTACCAACTTGCTTGATTTCGAGGGCATTAGGAGTTATCATGTTGCCAGCTAG
>JAGLFE010000333.1 GCA_023144675.1 Thiomargarita sp.
TGCAAGGCTCTTTTCATGCCAGCACGGCGGATTATTTACGTTTGGGAAAAAATGGGCGGTTTGATGCTCAAAATCCGAGTGATAGTTTATTGACCGTTGCACCAGTGGAGGCGTTTGGGTTTTTAACCAATGCAGTTGCACCTATTTCTTTTACTAGCAAGGGATTAATTGAACAAAATGAATTAGAAAATAATTCGCAGGGATTGACGGTTTTAAATGGCAAAACTATTTCAGTAATTGGTGGAAATATTGATATAAATAAAGGTAGTTACAGTGTTGAAACTGATGAATATTATAGTGCCACTACTCTTGGCAATCTTAATGCTTCTGAAGGACGAATAAATTTAGTAAGTGTTGCTTCAGCGGGTGAAGTAATTCCAACAACATTAGGTTTAGATGTTTCCTCTTTTGAAAAAATGGGAACTATATCATTTTCCAACCATGCCAGCATAAATGTTAGTGGAGATGGTGCTGGAAGTATTTTTATTCGTGGTGGTGAATTTTTTCTGATTAATAGCACTATTCAAATGGAAAATCAAGGAAATAATGACAGCGGAATTACTGATATTCAAGTAGAACTATTATTATTAGATGGAAGCGACTTTTTTGCTAATGCTTATGGCAAAGGTAAAGGAGAAAATATAAATATCCTAGCTACAGATTCAGTTAAATTAGTTGGTGCTGATGACAGTGGTTATCCCAGCTCTATTCTGACAGGAACTCTTTATGAAGAAGCAGATGGAGGCGATGCTGGCGATATTTCAATAACAGCGCGAAATATTTCAATTGCAGATAGTGCTTGGTTTGGTGCAGCCTCATTTGGTACTGGTAACGGTGGAGATATTCTGCTTCATGCTGAAGAGATGGTTAATCTCTATGGTATTAGTGAAGTTACTGGTGGTTGGGCAACTATTCTTTATACGGAAACTTTTTCAGAAGGTAATGCAGGTCAGGTTGTAATTGAAGCTAAAAATGTTTCATTTAAAGATGGTGCTGGCATTATTGCCAATACTTGGGGAGCAGGAGATGGAGGTTCTATAATTATTCATGCTTCTGAATCTGTAGAATTGCTTGGTGGTAATCCTTATGGTGAAAATCAAGATGGTTTTGGTAGCAATATTTCAGCGATTGCGAAAGGAGATGGTGATAATGTAGGGAAAGCAGGCGATATTTTTATCGAAACTGGTTCTTTAGCTATTGTCGATGGGGCATTAATTGTTAATAGTAGTTTAGGAAACGGTCAAGGTGGTAGAATTATAATAAACGTGGCTGAAACACTAGCTATTGATGGTGATAATTCAACTACGGTTTTAAAAGAACCTTTGGACAGCCAATTGGAATTTAGGCAAGGTGAAATTTGGCTCCCAAATGATAGTAGTTTAATTATTGCGCAACCTATATGGCGTAGAAAAATGCATAAAAGTGGCATTTATAGTGAGTCAAATAGTGAATCCAATGGGGCAGGTAATGCAGGTAATATTACAATAATAGCCAATGAAATAAATTTAACCAATAATGGTAATATCTCTACCTTAGCAGAACATGCAACTGGAGGTAATATCACTCTTATTCCAAATTTACTATTTTTGCGACAGGGACAAATAACCACCAGCGTTCAAGGTGGAACTGGTGATGGGGGCAATATCAATATTTCCAATCCTAAATTTACCATATTAAATCAAGGTCAAATAATTGCCCAAGCCGATGCTGGGCATGGAGGCAATATTCGCATTGTCGCTGAACAATTCATTACTTCATCTGATAGTTTAATTAGTGCTTCTTCAAATTTGGGTTTAGATGGTGAAGTGGAAATTGATTCGCCTGATATGGATATGGAAGGTTTTTTAGTAATATTACCAGGTGGTTTTGTAGATGCAAGTAATTTAATTAAAACACCTTGCAATCAACAAACGGGTGAAAATGTAAGTAGTTTTATAGTTAATTCAAGCGAAGGAATATATAATTCCCCAAATGATTTATTGCCAAATGGGATATTTTTACCAACTAATTAATTAAAATT
>JAGLFE010000334.1 GCA_023144675.1 Thiomargarita sp.
TTTTAATTGATGAACCAGAAATATCGTTACATGTTGCTTGGCAAGTGGAGTTTTTAGGTGATATGAAAGACATTATTAATTTACGAGAATTTGATGTAATAATATCAACTCATTCACCTCAAATTATTGATGACAGGTGGGATTTAACAGTTGAATTAAAGGATTTAAAAAGATGAAAAATAATTCATCAATCAAAAGATTTGTAAATTTATCAAGGAAGTTAACTGAAATTAGGCTACGAATATCAAATACACGAGGTCAAAGTAAAGTATTTATTATCTTGGAAGGAAATACAGATATTAAATTGTTTAGAAGTTTATTTTCTTTAAGATATACGGATACTACTAGTATTCAAGGAAAAGATAATGTTGAAGAAGCACTTATAATTTTAGCAAAAGAAGGATATATTAAATTTTTTGGAATCGTAGATGCTGATTTTTCCCATCTCGAAAAAGGTTACAAAGATATACCAAATATATTTTTAACTGATCATCATGATGGTGAAGTAATGATGATTAATTCCCCCGCACTAAATAGCGTTGTATGTGAATTGTCTTCAGAAAAATGCCTTGAAATATTAGTAGAAAATATCAAAAGCAATATATTTGAATGTGCTAGTTATATTGGTTATTCAAGATGGTTTCATGAAAAAGAAAGTAAATTAACAGAAAAATATATCTTAAAATTCGATGGATTAGATTTTAATAAATTTATAACTGTAAAAAAATGCCAAATTTTTCTTGATAAAAACAAGTTCTTAGATACTATAATTGAATATTCTAAACCAGAAAATTTAACTGCAAATGATTTATCCAACAAAATAGAAAATTTAAAACAAAAACCTAAAGATTATTTACAAATTTGTAATGGACATGATTTAACAAAACTACTTTCATTGATTTTATTTGGAAATATCAATCCAAAAAAAATAGAATCACATTTGAGAGTGGCTTTCAATATTGATTATTTCAAACTAACTAACTTATACAAAAATATTATGGAATGGTCAAATAAAAACAATTATCTGATATTTGATGAATAATGAAGACAAATAAAATGCTTCCAACATACCTTATAAAAATAATTTTCAGGCTATACAGTCGTTGCTCCATACAAAGATACTGCTGGCTCAGCGATTAACCCTTTAATTAAAGTTATTAATATTGTTTATTGTGCCATTGTTCATTACTTAATCCTTCAAATTCTCTTGCCATTTTATAACAATCTCATAAAGTATGATGAAAAAGCTATATATATTAGTTAGCGCAATTATTTTAATAACTTTAAGTTCTACCATTTTAGCCAGTTCACCTTACCAAAAAGAAGGTGATTTACATGGTATTATAGGAATGGGCTTATTTTTTCGCAATGAACCTATTAAAACTATTGATGACCAAGTTTTGGCATTGCCACGTTTGATTATTAGGCAAAATAATTTTTTTATTGACGGTTTAGAACTTGGTTATCGTGCTATTGAAGGAGTTAATGGTTATATTAACTTATTTTTCAGTCCGCACTTAGAAGGATTTAAAGCCAGTGATAATTTATTTTTAGAAGGTATGTCAGAGCGCAAATTTTCTTTAGATGGCGGAATTTCAACTTTATGGCGACATGGTACGGTTGAAGTTAATTTTTCAGCAACAACGGATATACTTAATAAAAGTCGAGGCAAAGAAATTATTTTCTCTATCGGTAATGCCTATGTTTTAACTGGAAAAATGGCACTTTTTATTCCTAGAGTTGGTTTAAAATGGAAAAATGACGAACTGGTCAATTATTATTATGGTGTAGAAACAGTTGAAGAACGACCTGATCGACCTGCATTTCAAGGAGAAGCCACGGTTAATTACATTATTGCATTTAATAGCACTTATTCATTAGGCAAACGTTCAATTTTATTTATGGATTTTGAATATGAACATTTTGGTAATGATATTTCGGATAGTCCTTTAGTTGATGGTGAACAAGTATTTAATCTTTTTTTAGGTTATGGTTGGCAATTTTAATCGTATTCGTCAATTTTTTTTTAAAAATTCCTCTAAAAATAGTTTATTAAAGCCCAATATTATGAACCAGCATTTTCCACGTAAACGTTTTGCCCAGCATTTCTTAATTAATAAACAAATTATTCAAGCTATTATTGCCGCAATCGCTCCTCAACCACAGCAACATTTGGTGGAAATTGGTCCAGGTAAGGGCGCATTGACTTTTGACTTGTTGCAATCAGACTGTTTTTTAGACTTGATTGAATTAGATTATGACTTAATTGCATGGTTAAAGCAAAAATTGCCTGAAAATGAAAAGATTCGCATTTATCAAGCGGACGTGTTAAAGTTCGATTTTAAAATATTGCAACGAAATTTACCATTGCGTATTGTAGGCAATTTACCTTATAATATTTCCACGCCTTTGTTATTTCATCTTGCAAAATATCGAAAATTAATTCAAAATATGGTATTTATGTTGCAAAAAGAAGTGGTTGATCGGATTATTGCTTCCCCCGCAACTTCACAATATGGACGTTTATCTGTGATGGTGCAATTTTATTATCAAGCTGAACAATTATTTAATGTTAATCCTGATGCTTTTTATCCACCACCGAAAGTTCATTCCAGCATTATTCAACTCATCCCTCACCAAATACCACCAGTTCAATTAATTAACCCAACTCATTTTGAGCAAATTGTAACTATCTCTTTTGCCCAACGCCGTAAAATGATACGTAATAATTTAAAAAAGCATTTTACCGTTCAAGAAATTGAATTGATTGGTATTAATCCTGAAGCTCGTCCAGAAACTTTAACTTTAGAACAGTTTGCCCAGTTAGCTAATGCCTTTTCTAAAAAATCTTAGATAATCCAAACGCTACTTTAGATTTTATGTTTTTCCTTCACAATTTTTGGTAGTCCTGAACAAAGTTAAACTTTTACAGATTTTTACGAAAGCTAAACATCACATTTTGATCTAACCATTCAATTTTATCAGGATTAGAAAAGGATTTTTTTATGTTCTCTCTAAATTCTAGTAATGCGGTACGAAACTCGTCATCTGAATAAAGAGAAAATGTTGAGTAATGTTTGCCTTCAGCTTGATCTATAAGTTGTTTTAAAGATGAATCACGTTTAAAATAGAAAAAACGTATGCTTTCCAAGCTTGCGGATGTGATTTGATTATTCCAGCCATCCACTTGGACAAGTTCCAAAAGTCTAGTTTCTTTTTGTGTAAATTTTGGAAAATACTTACCCCAAATGCTTTGTTCATTTTGACTTTGCAAACGGGTATAGATAAAAATACGCCCATTGTCTTTAAGTACCTTGTTCGCATTTTCAACAAATAAAGGTAGGGAAAAATGATGGATTGCATTAAAGCTGCTGACAAAATCAAGCGAACTAGGAGAAATATCTATTTTTTCTGCATCCATTTGTTTCGCTATAAAATTACTTTGCCCGTGGTTTTTAAGATGTTTTTCCGTCTCATCAACCATATTTTTGTTAACATCAGTGCAAGTAAGATGAAGACTATGTATTTTTTCCAACATAAGCAGGTCGTATCGACCACTGCCGCAACCAATATCAACTCCCTGAATGTTTTTCATTCCATACAACTTTTCTTTTATGTAGTCAATTGGTTCTTGATCAGTTGTGCGCAAGTTGTTATATGAAGCAGAAATTTCACTAAAATGTTGTGCCATTTTACCCATTATTGAACTTCCTGATTTATGAATTCTTCCGTTAATTGATACGCCACATCATCCGTATATTGAACTGGTGGATGCTTACAGAAATAACTAGAAGGCGCAGTGAGAATACCACCTTCCTTGCGATTCAAGGCTAATTTAGCACATCGAATCGAATCAATCGCCACTCCTGCTGAATTTGGCGAATCTTCCACTGAAAGCCGCATTTCAAGATTCAT
>JAGLFE010000335.1 GCA_023144675.1 Thiomargarita sp.
TATTACTGATTTTTGGCAAAGATGGCATATTACTTTATCCAATTGGTTAAGGGACTACGTTTATGCTTCAATGCGTGGTAAAAAGAAGAAAGGAAGATGGATAAACTATTCAAGCTTATTGATTACTTTTATTTTATGTGGATTATGGCATGGAGCGGCATGGACCTTTTTTTTATTCGGCACAGTACATGGTATATTGTTAATATTGGAAAGATTTTTAAGTGAAATTAAATTTGGGAAATCATTTTTATCCAATTATCTTAAAACAAAATATACGATTAACGTATTTAAAACAATAATTATAATCACATTGACTTTAATATTTTTTAGGGCAGAGAGCACTGCCGATAGTTTCTTGATATGGACAAAACTAGCTTTATTTTCGGATGGATTTAGCTTAGTGGATTTATATGGCGGTTTAAGATTTAGTGATTTTATGTTATGCTGGTTAGTATTTTTTTTGTTGATATTTAGTTACTATATTTTGCCAAAAGATTTAAAGTTTAGGAGTATTACATTTTTAGTGGTAACATCAATTATTATTATGCTATTTGGCTCAAACAGCGAAACGCAATTTATTTACTTTCAGTTTTAATAATAATGAATAATTTTAAATCAGCGTTAGTTAAACTGTTTATAACCTATATTGCCATAATAATTCCATTATTATTGATCATTGATTGGTTAGTAACGAGTATTATAATATTTGGCGATCAATCTTCAAATCCCTCTAAAATACAAAGATTAATAACTAATGAAAATAGGCTGGAAATACCAATATTTGGTTCTTCTAGAGCATTGAATGGTTATGTTCCTATTATTTTGGGTGATAACTTTTATAATTATGGAATTAAAGCAGCAAATCTTGAAGTAATTAATTTACTGCTAAAGTACGAATTAAAAAAATCTAAAAAAACACCTATACTTATTGATTTTCATCCTAATATGTTAGATAAGAATCCATATCGTTATTTAGATATTAAGGATTATTTGCCTTTGATTAAATATCCATTAATTAATCAATTTATTAAATTGAATGGAAGATATAAAATCCATTATAGTGTTTTAGGCATTAGATATTATGGTACTTATTTTGATTACTTTAAAAGATATATAGATATTAGCCTAATTAAAAATAGAACTTTCCAAAAAGGTGGAGTTTTTCATACAACACATCAAAGAATGTCTATACGAAAGCCAAAAACTTTTAATAAAGTTAAATTTAATGAAAAACTCGCAAATAAGTTTGAGAGCATACTTAAATCTTATCCCGAAAGACAATTTATCCTTATAGAAAGTCCATATCATAAGGACTATTATAAAAAAGAAGATGAATATTCTAATAGAATAGAACAATATTTAAAAAAAATTGTTAAGTTTCCCAATGTAATATTTATTGTAATAGATGGTGAAGCTTATCTAGATTCATATTTTTATAATCAAACTCATTTACAATTTAGAGGTGCTAAATATTTTTCAAATGAATTAAAAATGATTCTAGTTAAAAAAGGTATTATTTAGTTAATAAAAAATGAAATTTAATTTTGGAACAACAAAACTTATGAGATATTTATTTTATGCATAAATTATTTATATTAATAGTATTTATATTCATTTCATTCAATATCACTGCATGCGAATTTGGAGTGCATTCACATCTTTTTAGGATTGGTCATTTTGATCCTGAATATACAAAGTTGGATTGGACTGTAAATAAGGCTAAAGAAATAGGAGTTGATTGTATTCGTGTGGGTTTTGCTTGGAAAAGAATTGAAAAAAAACAAGGTAAATATTTTACAAAAAGGATTGATAAGGTTTATGAAACACTTGTTCGTAAAGATATAAAAATAATTGCGGTTTTACATGGACTGCCTCGCTGGGTAAAGAAAGCTGATGTTATGCCTGCATGGCGTAGCTATATGCAATGGATAAAAAATAAATATCCAAAAATAGCACATTACCAAATTTGGAATGAACCCAATGTATATAATTTTCTCCCCAAAGAATATTCAGCTAAGGATTATGTTAATTTTGTCAAAATAGCACGCGAAGTATTAGGTAGTAAAGCCCATATTGTTTCGGCAGGAATAGCGAATAATAAACGTCGGGATGATTATATTGAAAAAACGTTAAAGCTTAATTTACTCAATTATGCAGATACATTTACAATACATCCCTATAAATTTGGAACAGTAGAAATATTAGAACTTATTAATGATTTACGTTCTAGAAAAGAAATAAAAGGCAAAGAACTTTGGATTACCGAATATGGTTGGCATATTCCAAAACCATATCACAAAGGTAAAAGGAAAATACGTTCTACAAAAATTACAACTGATACTAAAAGAACTGAGTATCTTGTTAGTGTTTACTTTATGAGGAAAATGGGATTACTTGATGGAATCAGTTTTTATGAATTTAGAGATGATAGAAATAAAAGCGGATATGGTTTATTTGATATTGAGGATAAATTAAAACCATCATCTAAAGGACTTATTTCCGCTGTTAATATATTTAGCCATTGTCATTTCAAAAAGCTAGAAGTTAAGAAAAGTTTTGCAATTGCTGATATTGTTTGCAATGGAGATAACATAGGTCAATTAATATTAGGTGAACCAAATTTAAATTTACTCAAATATAATTTGAATGATAAAAGTGAATTTTTTCCTTTTGGTATAAAATTGGATACTCTAAAATTTTACCGTGCTTCAAAGAAAAAATATGAGGCTAAATAACTGTATTTTACAAGTTAACTAATTTATTTTTTTAAGCTCAAATTAATTTTAAAATTATGCTATTTTCATATTTAGACAGTATTCGTTATGAATGCCATTCTATTTTAGGAACGTATCCAAAGGTATATTTTCCTCTATTATCTTTCTTGAGTAATAGAAAACGAAATCAAAGACGAATTTTAAACGATACTGAGTTAGTATTAGAAGCGTTTCCTAGAAGTGCTAATACCTTTGCTGTATATGCTTTTCAGATGAATCAAGCGAAACCGATTAAGATAGCTCATCACTTGCATGTACCTGCTCAAATTATCGCAGGTGTTCAACAATCTATACCTACTTTGGTTATTGTACGTCAACCAGAAAATTCAGTTTATTCTACTATTATACGACGGAATATTCGACGAGGAACAACAATTAGTGCAAAACAGGTCTTACGTTCCTGGATACGATTTTATGAATCACTTATACCATATCAAAGCGGTTTTGTTGTAGCGACTTTTGAACAGGTAACAACAGATTTTGGGCTAGTAATTGAACGAGT
>JAGLFE010000336.1 GCA_023144675.1 Thiomargarita sp.
TATTTCTTGGTAGATAGTTACCAAAAAATAATAAACTAATCCAACCTACATTGTATTAATTTAATTAGTCTGTATTTAAGGCAATATTTATCTCTTTGACGATGGTTTCTATATCTGTTTCAGTCAAATCAGGATATAATGGCAAAGTAATTACCCGTTGAAAAAACGTTTCTGTTTGTGGCAAAACTACATTAGGAAAACGTTGTTGATAATATGAAAATTTATGTACTGGTGGATAATGAATACTACTTTGAATACCAGCAGTGCGCAACATTTTCATAACTTCATTACGTTCAATATTATCTGGCAATAATGCTGGTAATAAATGTGCCGCCGTTATTCTATAATTTTCAAAAGGAATAATAACAGGTGAATCATTAAATAATTGGCGATAAAAAGTTGTTAATTTTCTGCGCCGTTCATTCCATTTTTCTAATTGGGCTAATTGACAAATACCCATTGCCGCCCGTAATTCATCTATTCTATAATTATAACCTAACATGGTTACATCATAAGAATAAGCATGACCTGCATGCCGATCAACAGTACTGGTGGTCATACCGTGGCTACGTAAAGAACGCACTTTTTCTAATATAGGTTTGTCGGCAATAACCATTCCACCTTCAGCAGTAGTCATATTTTTATTGCTAAAAAAACTAAAGGCAGCCGCATCCGATATTTGAGCCACGCTTTCTATAGCTGGAGCATGGGCAGCATCTTCAAGCAAAAATAGTTGGTGCGAATCGGCAAAATTGCGCCAAGCTGGTAAATTATCTAATAAATAACCAGCATAGTGCATAACAATAATAGCTTTAGTTTTATCGGTTAGTTTACTTTTGGCATCTTTAAGACAAATATGCGGGCGTTCCAAAGATTCTATATCAACAAATACTGGAGTTGCCCCCACATATAAAACAGCATTAACCGTTGCCACAAAGGTAAGCGAAGGTACTAAAACTTCATCACCTGGACCTACTCCCAAAGCCAGCAAGCTTAAATGTAAAGCGGCGGTACAAGAACTAACTGCAATTGCATCATCAACATGGTGTATTTCTGCAAAAGCTTTTTCAAAATTCTTAACTTGCTCGCCCATAGTCAACCAACCGCTATTAATTACGGCTGATAAAGCTTGTTGTTCTGGTTCACCTAATATTGGAATAGCTAATGGAATCATTTATAATCCTAACATTGGCATATTAGATTCTTGGAATAATTCTTGGGCTTTTTGAAAATCTTCTGCCCGCCCAATATCCATCCAAGAACCATTATGTTGATAAACCTGAACTGGTAATTTATGGTCTAACATACTATACATTAAATCATCGAAACCGAAAGGAACTGCTTTAGGAATATGATTTAGTATTTCAGGTTGCATACAATATATTCCCATGCTAACTTGATAATTAAATGATGGTTTTTCAAGGAATTCAGTAATATAATTCCCTTCAGTTTCAATTACACCCAAATCAATTTTAACCGTTTTATTAGTTACGCCAACAGTTAGTAATTCTTCATGTTTAAGATGATAACGATAAAAGGCACGTAAATCTAGGTCAGTTATTAAATCGCCATTTAACACCAAAAATGTTTCATCTAAATGTTCACGAATTAAACCTAATGCACCGATTGTACCTAATGGTTCGGTTTCTTCGCTATAAATAATTTTACAATCCCATTGGCTGCCATCGCCACAAAGCGCACGAATTAAATGCCCTAAATAGCCCGTGGTAATATAAATTTCTTGCACGCCATAACGCCGTAGCCATTTAATTAGAATTTCTATAACTGGTAATTCGCCAACTGGCATTAAAGGTTTGGGCAATACTAAAGTATAAGGTCTAAGACGAGTGCCTTTACCACCCGCTTGTATAACTGCTTTCATTAGATATTATAAATCTCAGTTTTATATTGGTCTAAGTGTTGTCGCATCCAGTTGACTGTTTCTTCCAAACCTTGTTGTAAGGAATAATTAGATTGCCAATTTAATAAAGTTTTAGCTTGGTCATTATTACAAATCAAAGCCATAACTTCACTTTTTTCTGGACGCAAACGATTAGTTTCTACTTTAAGTGTAGCAGTAGATTCACAAATGTCCAATATTAATTGGGCTAATTCTCCAATAGTAATTCCTTCACCACGCCCGACATTAATTACTTTACCAATTGCCGCTTGGGAATTTGCTACCGCCATAAATCCGCGCACGGTATCTTTAACATAATTCAAATCACGAATCGGGGATAATGCACCCAAACTAATTTCTTGCTTACCAGATAAAACTTGCGATATTATAGTTGGAATCACGGCTCTGGCTGATTGTCGAGGACCAAAAGTATTAAATGGACGAATTGTTGCCACTGGTAAATCGAAAGATAAATAGTAGGATTCAGCCAATTTATCAGCGGCAATTTTAGAAGCTGAATAGGGTGATTGCCCAACTAAAGGATGTTTTTCATCAATTGGAACATACTGCGCAGTACCATAAGTTTCTGAGGTTGAGGTATGTACTAATCGCTCAACTTCCATATTGCGACAAGCCTCTAATATATTTAATGTGCCTTTGATATTGGTTTCAACATAGGTGGCTGGGGCGTAGTATGAATAAGGAATTGCGATTAAAGCCGCTAAATGATACACAACTTCACAATCTGAAACTGCTTTTTGTACTGCGAACGGGTCAGCAATATCGGCTGGAAACACTTCAACATTTGCCATTATATCTTTAGGCAAAGATTCTAACCAACCCCAATTACTTTGAAAATTATAATGTACCATTGCCCGAACTTTATGCCCAGCAACGACTAATGCCTCTGTTAGATGGCTGCCAATAAAACCAGCCGCTCCTGTAACTAATACTGATTTCATATTTTTCTCATATTATTTAATTTTTCACCCAAGTTTAATATATAATATTCGTAACTATCTACCATTTATTCTTTAAATGCGATTTAAATGTATTTTAACACGATTGATGCGCTTCGTTACTCAGCAGCATCCTACCTTTTTTATTTGTTACTTATTAACATTTCCCGAACTGCTTTAACTGCGGCAAGGGCATAGGGTCTAATCCTTTTTTGTATTATATCTGGTAATATTTCAGGACCCAATATCCCAACCCCAACTGGCTTCATAAATTCTAATTGTAATTGAATGATTGCATTGATAGCCACCTGTCCCATTACCAATCCATGTTTAGTTTCACCCCTTTCTATCACACCCAGCACCACTGCCCCATCAATCTTACTATTGAGTAATAGCCGTTTTAGTGCTAATGGTTTTTCCATCGAACCTGGCACCCATACTTCCTCAATAATATTCAAATCATGCCCTTGAGAGAAAGTTCGTACCTCATCTAACATTTCATTGACTTCTTTTTTGTGGAAAGAACCCAGCACAATAGCAATATCATAATTCATAAATTAACTCCTTTGGCAGCCAAATAAGATTCTACAGTATCGACAATAGATTGTGTTTGAGTATCGATTTCAATATTAATATAATCACCTTCTTCCTTGATACCAAAGGTGGTTTTTCTCAAAGTTTCAGGAATCAAATAAACACTAATTAAGTTCTTTTCCTTATCCACATCTACCAAAGTTAAACTGGCACCATTTAGCGAAACAAAACCTTTTGTAAATAAATACTTCATAATATTTTGCGGGGCTAAAAAGAATATTATGCAATTATCTTCAATTGAACGGTCAATTTTTACAATTTTCGCTTTGCCATGCACATGACCAGATACATGATGTCCACCTACTTCATCGCCGAATTTTAGCGACCTTTCTATATTAACTTGGCTACCTATGGTTAAGTTACCTATTGTAGTGCAATCCAAAGTTTCTTTCATTGCATCAAAATAGACATTTTCGTCTTCTATTTTAGTAACCGTCATACATACGCCATCAATTGATACACTGGCACCAATTTTTAAACCTGCTTGCAATTCGTCAAATAATGCAACTGTAAAAGTTTGGAAATCTTCCTTTTTTTGTAATTTTGATATACTTGCAAATCCGTTGACAATACCACTAAACATTGATTACCTCGTTTTTAAACTATGATTTTTTTGATTTATATGATGTTCTGTAATATACTAAAAGTATTCTATATTAGGAAAATCAGGAATTGAGTAATAAATTGATATTTAAAGTTAAAATATATAATCAGGATAATTAGACTAACAATACTTCGGACAGTTTTTCTGAGTACAAATCCAAGTATGATAAAAGCCTTATTTTACAACATCATAATTAAATGCAACTTAGGTAAAATGC
>JAGLFE010000337.1 GCA_023144675.1 Thiomargarita sp.
AAATACATATAAAATGTAGGATGCTGCTGAGGAACGAAACGCATCAATCATGTTAAAATAAGTAGGCAGTTATAAAAATTAAATACTAATTTTGGTAATGCAAACTCAAGAACCAAAAACGACCAAATGAATTATAAAGGTAAGAAGTTTCATATTGTTTATCAAATATATTTTCTACCCGTAATCGTAAAGACAAATTTTTATTTATTTGGTTAGTGCTGGTTATATTAAATATACCATAACCTCCTAAACGAGTGGTATTATTTACATCATCATAGCGTGAACTTTGGGCTAAAAAATTAATTTCTGAGCGAATTGTTCCCAATTTTTCGGCAATACTGATGCTGATGGATTTTTCAGCTCGACGGGGCAATATATTACCAGTGGTTGCATCTTCAGGTTTTACCCAAGATAATTTAGTATTAAAATCCCAATTATTTTTTTTCCAGTTAACTGAGCCATCAATACCAGTAATTTTAGCTTGATTAATATTATCAGCATAATAATTTCCCGTTTCTGGTTCAAAGTTGGTAGCAATTAATTTATCAATTTTGGTATGATATAAATCTAATGACCACCTATAATAGCTTTGAGTTCCAGCCAAACTCACTTCAATACTATTCGATTCCTCTGGAACTAAAGTTGCGTTTCCAAAGTTGGGAAAATAAAGCTCATTGAAAGAAGGAGCTTTAAATGCAGTTCCATAAGATAGCAATAAGCGAGTTTGTTGACTAAGTGCATAGCCCAAACCAATATTACCAGTGGTATGTTGATCAAATTGTTCATTATCATCTTGGCGTAATCCAGCAATGAATTGAGTTTTTCCAAATTGCCCTTGATATTCAAAAAATAATCCCTGATTATCCAGTGAATCGGTAACATAATTAACATTACTATCTACTTTATCTTTTTGAAAATCATAACCCAAGCTTAAAATGTGATTGGCAATAAAAAAGTTAGTTTGCAATGAGCTAGAAGTGCGGGTGGTATGAAAGAAAGAAGTTGTTGCTTCATCATATTTATCAATACTTTGCCCGACATTTAAATTAATTAACCAATTATTATTGACCGCATAATCAGTTTTAACTCCAAATACTTGATGTTTTAAATCTGCTTCATTGATAAAAGAAGTATCATATTCCGTATGCCCTTTTGATTGCAAACCGTGCAATTCAATACTGCCTTTATCGCCAAGACGATAGCCCATATTAGTGCTGAAAGCCATACTATCATAACCATCATCATCAGGTTCAATGGTAAAACAACCAGCCGTTTCACTGCCTTTGCAAGCATTAAACCCATCAGTTTTAAACTTATCGGCATATAAATTAAACCAGCTAGTTTTATTTGCAGAAGAAATACCAGCAGTTACCTGTTTAGTATTATGTTTTCCAATTCCAACTGTGGCTTCAATATGATTTTTGCTTGATTTACGAGTGAAAATTTGTATTACCCCACCAATAGCTTCAGAACCATATAGGCTAGAACGAGGACCGCGTACCACCTCAATCCGTTCAATTTGTGAAATTGGTAAACGCTCAAAATCAACACTACCAATAGTTGCAGACCCAATCTTAATGCCATTAACTAATACTAAGACGTGATTAGTATTTGTTCCTCGCATAAATATCGAGCTAGTTTTACCAAAGCCACCACTATTGGTAATATCAATCCCTGGCACATTACGTAAAATGTCGGATATATTAAGTGCTTGGCTATTTTCTATATCTTTTCTAGTAATCACGGTAACAGAAGCCATTGAATCATCAACTGTTCGAGCAGAACGGGTAGCGGTAACAACAACTTCTGATAAAGTTACTTCTTCAGCGATAGATAATGATGAACCTAAAAAAATTAATGAACAAGAGTAACTGAGTAATTTATTCAAGGTAGGTTTTCCCTCTAAAAATTGAGAATAAATAAACAATTACAGAAGGAAAAAAATGGTATAATGGCAAATGCTATATACCGTTTTGTCGCCCTCCGCAACATAAACGAGAATCTAAACTATCTAAAATGGTTTCCGGACTTATAAGTAGCTAATTCCAAAGCTAATCGCCTTCCCACATATTTATGCAGTGGCTGTGTGATTAACCTACACTTATTTACCGTTGCGGGGGCAGTATTGGATTTACACCGATTTCCCAACTTCAAACAGTGTTGTATTAATGGGTAATTAATTTTATTTTTCAAGTTGTTTTTCAATCAAGACTTATTTTCTTCAGCAAATAGAAACTATTTAAGTTTGAATCTAACTTGACTTTTTAATTAATTATCAGTATTTTATATATTTAAATTCTTTGTTATTTTAACTAATAAATTTAATCATTATGACTAAACCAATAATTGGTATCACCATAGGCGATCCAGCGAGTATAGGACCAGAAATTGTTATTAAAGCTTTACAACATCCTGATTTATATAAAATATGTAACCCGCTGGTAATTGGAGATAAAAAACTTATTACTGCGGTGTTAAAAACCGTTGATTCAAAGCTTAATATCAATATTATTGAAAATCCAATTGAAGGTAATTATGAAATTGGTAGTTTAGATTTAATCGATTTACATAATGTAACAACTTTACAAACTGGAATTGTTACACCTGAATACGGACAAGCTTGTTATGAATATATTGTTAAAGGCTTTGAATTGGCTATTAGCAAACAAATTCAAGCACTTGCGACCGCTCCGATTAATAAAAACGCATTACGTGCGGCAAATATTAATCATATTGGACATACCGAAATTCTCGCTTCTTTATGCAAAGTTGATGACCCACTTACTATGTTTGAAGTTAGAAATATGCGGGTATTTTTCTTATCTCGCCATGTTTCTTTACGTCAAGCGTGCAATATGGTAACAAAAGAACGAGTTTTGGATTATATTATTAGATGTAGTGCGGTTCTAAAACGCATAGGAATTGTTGAAGGTACAATGGCAGTGGCGGGATTGAATCCGCATAGTGGCGAACAGGGTTTATTAGGTGATGAGGAAATTACTGGCGTTGAACCAGCTATAAAAGCCGCCCAAGCGCAAGGTTATAATGTAGTCGGTCCTATTGGAGCAGATTCAGTATTTTTCCAAACTTTACAGGGCAAATATAATTCAGTGTTATCTTTGTATCACGACCAAGGGCATATCGCAACAAAAACCTTAGATTTCAATCGCACGGTGGCAATAACCAATGATTTACCATTTTTACGCACTTCAGTCGATCATGGCACTGCCTTTGATATTGCTGGTAAAAATCTGGCGGATGAAACCAATATGTTGGAAGCGATAAAATTGGCAGCTAAATACCATTTTTAAAAAAGTAATCAAGTGCGTTATAGTTTATCGACAATTTTTTAGGAATAATTCCTGATAAATATGCTAATTTTCCAAATTTTTACTGTATTATTTCCTATTTTTGCGATTGTGGCAATTGGTTATATTTATATGCGGTTTCGTTCACTGGATATTAAAGTAATTAATCGATTAAATATGGATTTATTAAGTCCTTGTTTATTATTTTCGGTACTATCTAGTGATTCTTTTAATATCGTGGATTACCAGCAATTAACATTGGCAGCAATATTGATGGTATTAAGCGTGGGTTTACTTGGGACATTAATAGCTAGGTTATTAAAAATTCAGGTTAAAAGCTTTGTGCCTTCAATGATGTTTGTTAATGCAGGAAATATGGGAATTCCAGTAGCTGTATTTGCATTTGGAGAAGCGGGTTTAGCAGTAGCGATGTTGTTTTTAATGATCATTGCTATTATGAATTTTACCTTGGGTATTTATATTATGGACCAGCAAGCTTCTTGGTTTGGCTTATTAAAATTACCCTTGATTCAAGTAGCCATTATTGGAGGCATTATTAGTATTATGCAAATAGAAGTGCCTAGTTTACTGCGAATTCCAATTAAAATGGTGGGAGAATGTGCAATTCCAGTCATGTTAATTTCATTAGGCGCACGACTTACGAAAATTAATTTTACCTATTGGAAAATTGGAATTATAGGTGCATTATTTCGCCCCATTTTAGGTATGAGCGTATTTTTAATAATTTATCCTTGGTTCGATTTAACGCCATTACAAACAGGTGGTTTAATAATTTTTGCTGCTCTTCCGCCCGCAGTTGTTAATTATATTATTGCCGAAGAATACCAGCAAGAACCAGATAAAGTTGCCGCAATTGTAATGTTAGGTAATTTAATGAGTTTTGTGAGTTTACCGATTGCATTGATGTTCGCTTTACCATCATTATAATACCAAAGAAACAATGTGAAAACCGTAGCTATAATAGACATCTTTCCTAAATAACCGATAAGTTTTAATTTTATTATTCACAATATCGGACTTAATTTTGCATCATAATTTACTATAATAATGGTTTGAAAAAAATGAATCCATACTTCAGCGTAAAATTTGTGATGATTGGAAATATCCTAAAAAGAGGAATGAGTTTAAAAATAAGGAAACCATGATTATTGCTATTTCAGTTGATTGTTTGGCTATCGCATTTTCATTGCCAACTACCAACATTTATTATATATGGCAAAACGATGATAATTTGTAACTATCTACTAATTAAAGCTTTAAATGCGAAAATT
>JAGLFE010000338.1 GCA_023144675.1 Thiomargarita sp.
ATAAAATGAGTCTTGTAATTAATGAAAATACTATAGAAATTGATGCTGAAGGTTATTTGGTTGAACCAGCTCAATGGAATAAGGAAGTTGCGGAGGAATTAGCTCGGCAAGAAGAAATTACTTTGACCGAAGAACATTGGAAAATTTTGTATTTTATGCGTAGTTATTATAGAGATCATCAGGTTGCCGCCGATGTACGTTTTGTTACTAAATATATGTCTGAAGAGTTTGGTATAGGTAAGGCAGCGCGGAATTATTTGTTTAAACTGTTTCCTTATGGCTATGTAAAACAGGCTTGCAAAATTTCTGGAATGAAAAGACCAAGAGCTTGGAGTACAGGTTAATAAACAAATAATAGTGAGTTTACAATATTATTTGGTTTTAGAGTAAACAAGAAAGAATAATTACCAGCGATTTTTAAAGAAAAAGGCGATTAATTTATTATAAATAAACACTGAGGAATGAGGATTTTATAAAACCCAAAACTTAAATCTATTAGGCATTTAAGATTTTACTAGTTTGAAGAAACTTTAGAAGATTATTAAATCCTAATTACACTTTTTTGGCAATTAATAAAGCTTCATTACGAAAGCCTTGCGTAATATCACCAATATTAGCCTCTTCCTGATAAATCACCAATTGTAAATCACTAAATAATCTCAGCAATTCATTATTTTTCAATAAAAAATCGGGATTTTTGGGATGAGAGGAATTAATACTAATTTGGGTAAAAGTTTGATAAAAAATAAGACCATTTAGTTTAAGAGCTTGTATTAATTTAGCTATCGTGTTTCTATCTAAAAAATGACAAACCACAATAACATCAAAACTATTAGCGGCGGGTGGATAAGCGATAATATCCCGTATTTCAGTGTTAAGCTTTAATTGTTGCTTTTTAGCCTGAATTTGTAGATGCTTAATTGCTGTTGCGGCATAATCCCAAGCATAAGTATTTAATCCATGTTGGGCAAGAAATAGGGCATTTGCACCTAAACCACAAGCGAAATCTAAAGCCGTTCCTGCTGTTGGCAATAAATGTGAATAATGTTTCAATACTTGACATGGCAATGGAATAGATGCAGAATCTATAGTTTGATAATGCTTATTCCATTTTATAATTCGATCCATTTATTGCTCTAATACTTTGGTTTAAGTTTTATCCGGAGATGATTTATCTGTTTTATCTTGGGTTTTAGATGATTTATCTGTTGTTGTACAATACAAAGCCTCATTCCAATCTTTAGAAGATACATCCCAATCTCTTGCCCAGTAAATGAATATAGTATCAATAAGTGCAATAACTACTTTAATAATATATTTAGCAAAAGCGAGTTGAAATGCTTTAGCCATACCAACAACAGGTCCCCATACAATAGTTGCATATAATATGGTATCTAAAGCTTGAGAGGTAATAGTCGAGCCATTATTTCGTAGCCAAAGATGTTTTCCCTTGGTTTTTTCTTTAAGATAATGAAATATCCAAACATCAAGACTTTGAGTAACTAAATAAGCAAATAAGGAACCAAATACAAATAGAGGTGCAAAATTAAATATTGCTCCAATAGCTTCGTGAATAGTTCTAGCATGTTTTGTATCAGAGGGTAAGAAAAGTAAGCTAAGAGAAATCATTGCAACCATAATAACACTAGCGGCAAAACCAAGTAATACTGCCCGTTGTCCTTCCCTTCTACCATATTTTTCGCTGAGTAAATCAGTCGCAAAATAAATTCCTGAATAGAGTATTACTCCGATACTGGTTTCCATCCCAAATATAACAGTCAATTTAGGTCCTTGAAAATTACTCAACATTATATTGAGTATAACAATGGTATAAAGTCCTGTTTTGCCAAAAAGTTTGTAAAGTAATAATGTAACAGCCAAATCAACCGCAACTGTAAATAACCACAATAAATCTTGATTAGTTGAAAAAAAATCATATAAAAAATCCATATCTTTTAATTCATCCTTTGTAAATACATAATATAATTACCATTCATAATAAACTCGATTAATTTCAAGAAGTTAATGTTTTTTTAAGTGTATCAATTTAGTTTGCTAATTTTTTATTCTAAATACTTATAAATCCATACAAGTTTTAGCTATTATATTTGCTTAATCAAATTTTAGACCATCAAAGTATAAACAAAGATGTTTATTGGTTAAATCAATAGAAATATTTTATTAACTGTTCAAAAAAATTTTTATTGAATTTTAGCATATTATTAATGGTTAATATTTATTATTACTAAAAATATCGTTGGCTTCTGATTTATTTACGGTTGAAATAAGACCAGTTTATTATTAATTACCTTATATTCAGTAGTAATTAATTGCTTATCATTGGTTTGCAATACCGATTTTACTAATTGGTTTTTTGCATCAATAGCCAATGAAGTTAATGCCGAAAACTCTTCACTATAAATAAATTGCCCAGTTTTTGGTTCAAATAGCCAATATAAAAAAGGTACATTTAATCCCATTGGACTGAATTCCATAATTCCTATATCTTGATAACCATCAAAATTAATATCTTTAACTTTAAATTCAATCGAATTAAGAGTTGCAAGTGGTGTTACCAAAGTTTCAATCGTTTGAATAATTTCATCTTTAGCAATTTGGCGAATTTCAATCTGTTCAATATTAGCTTCCGCACTGTTTTCCAACAAATTACCGATTAAAGTAAAATTAAATTCAGATAAACTAGCATGAATATCAGCTTTTTCTACCCAGATATGCTTGTTTGAGACTGATTGTTTTATATTGTCTAATTTAGTTTGTTTTTCAGTTTCAACTGGTTTATTATCAATTAGCTCTTCCGATTGTGGTTTAGTATCAAATGTTTTAGAATTATCTGTTTCATCCTCAATAAGTTCATAAATAGTGGTTTCCCATTTTTCAGGCTCTCCAATATCACTTATTAATTGTTTTTCTACTTGACGAATTAAGACTAATTGACCATCTGCAAATTTATAATAATCTACGCTTTGATAATCAGGTTCTGGAGGTAAATGTGAACTAATATATTGCTTTTTAGCATCAAATTCGAGGGCAAATAGTTGAGATAATTCATAATTTAACACAAAAGTTTCTGTTTTTGGATCAAATAACCAACAAAAAAATTCAACTAACTCCGATGCTGAATTTTTATTCAGACGAATATCTTGATAGCCATCAAAATTTATATCTTCTACTTTGAAGCCTAAATCTAAATCTTGTGCAGCCAATGCTGGAAAATCAATAACAATTGTTTGTAAAATTTCAGATTTATTTTGCTTAGAAATTTCAATTTTTTCTATTTCAACTTTATTTTTACCTGTAGGTGTTCCAATTAATTTAAAATTAAACGGCGTTAAATCAGGAAAAACAACTACTTGTGGTAGCAACCAATTCCATTTTTTCTCAACAGGATTAGAAACCACCAATTTTTGTCCAATAAGCAATCCATAAGGTGATTTTATCCGATTCCAAACCGCTAAAGTTCTAAAAGAAACACCATATTTTCTAGCAATTCGAGACAAATTATCTCCTGAAACAACAGTATAATATTCAGGATTTTCGGTGGGAACTTCGCTTATTTCTATTTTTGGTGTTGGAATTTCAATTAGCTTAGTTATTTTTTCAACAGTTTTAGTGTTTTGTTCCTTTATTTCAATAACTTGATTTGTTTTAGTTGAATCAATGTTATCATCAGAAATTTTATTTTTTATTGGAGCTTCAATTGGTTTTTTAATGCGTAACTTTTGACCAACTTGCAGTGCATAAGGAGGATATAAATTATTCAAAGCCGCTAATTCCTTCATTTTATAACCATGTCTTTTAGCTACGCCATATAAACTATCGCCTGCAAGTACAGTAACAAAAGTGTAATCATCGATTAAATTGGTACTAGAAAGAGCAATTTCGTTTGGTTCTGAAACAATATAATTAGTACTAGAAAAATTAAATTTTGCCGATTTCTTATTAGGATGTTTCATCAATAACTTACGCTTGTTAGCATCTTTGAAAGCTGATTTTAATCTTTTTGGTATAGACAAATAAAAACCAAGTTTTATATTTTCCGAACCGCAGGTTGGTTCAATAGCTGGAAGTTCTAAACGAATTGCTACTCGCCCTTTTTTTACATGATGAAATGCAAATCGATTTAAAAAATCTTGTGGTAAATAATATTCACAAGCTTTTACCACAATGTTAGACCATAAAAGTGTATCGTAAAAATCTGATAAATTGCTTGGCTGTTTTTTATTCTTAAAAATATTTTTAATTAAATTATCAGTTAATAAGGCTTTTAATAAACTTTTTTCGGTAAAAATATCGGTTAATTTTACTTTTTCTCCATTTTTATTTACATCAATAGTTAGAAACTGTTCATCTTTTGATTGATATTGATTGTTCTGACAAAAAATATGTTCTTGATCTTGGAAACTAATTAAATTACCTACAGTTGATAATATTGTAAATCGGCGTTTAGATTGACATTGATTAGTTTTTAAAGACTGGTCGGTCAAGAAATTATTTTCAAAATCTTTTTTGGCAATGGTTTCAAAAGAAAAAACCAACCTGCCTTGTAAATTTGTTACCACAATATCTGATTTTTCAGCATGAATAACAAACTTATTAGCAGCCTGAACCAAATGACTAGTTATTGAAAAAAAACTGATTATTAATAAATATTTTAAAAAATTAAACATTTTTATCTCCTTAAAAAATAATTTTTTTATAGTTTATCATATTTATATTTTTTTAATTTACTTTTGAAAAATAATCATTTAAATACTTAAATTTTACAATTTGGCGAAGAGTTAATATGTTATAATTCTTAATTTTTCAGGGAGATTTTTAAAATGATAACAAAATACCATCCAAGTATTAGAATATTACATTGGATTATGTTTGTTTTATTTGCGGCTATTTTTATAGTTGGAGTGGTTATGGTTGAATTTAAAATGACCGAACCTTGGACAATGTATCATTTTCACAAATCAACTGGAGTTTTAGTATTGTTGCTAGTATTTATTCGCTTAACTGCGCGTATTATGTCCGAAAAACCAGCTCCTTCTGATCAAATTTCAACAATTCAACAAATAGTAGCTAAAATAGTGGTATATATATTATATTTATTGATGATTATAGTGCCAATTAGTGGTTATGCGTTATCAAATGTGCATGGATATTCTGTTGATTTATATGGTTTAGCTTTACCAACAATATTTTCAGCTAATCCAGCTTGGGAAGAAACCACAGATATGTTACATCATTATTTAGTTTATACATTTTTAGCCGTTTTTACATTGCATCTATTAGCTGTAATTAAACACCAAGTTAAAGGTATAGAAGTATTGCATAGAATAACTTAAAAAGATTAGGAAAATTAATTATTTTATCTCTTGACATAGATTATTTATTAATTTGGAATAATTTCCACTTGAATACAAATAGTTTTTTTTAAAGCTATTGTATTTAATACAATCTGTTACTTTATTTCTAATATATAAGGAGATTTTATGCCATACTTGAAATTTAATTCTATTTTTAATTCTATTCTGATTTTAGTCTTTAGCTTTTGTTTTAGTTTAACTAGTTATGCCGATATGGCAGATACGATTAACAAGGCGGGCAAGCAACGAATGTTGACCCAAAAGATAAGTAAGGAAGTTTTGCTAATTGCTAAAAGCATCAATGCTGAAGAAAATCAAGCTAATTTAAAAGCAACTGCTGAACTTTTTGATACAACTTTGAATTACTTGTTTAATGGTGCAGAATTTTCAACAGCCAAGCAACTCAATGTAGTTAAAGGTTTATGGACTCCTTTTTATGATAACGTGAAAGTGGTACTTGGTGGCGATATTTCTGAAACAGTGTTGCAAAATATTGCTCAACAGAACGTACCTTTACTAAAAGAAATGAATAAAGCGGTTGGAATGTTTGAAAATGATAGTATTGAACAGCATATTATTGGACTTAACAATTTATCAGTAGAAATGGCAGAGACTATTAATAAAGCGGGTAAACAACGTATGTTGAGCCAAAAGATGGCTAAAGAATTATTATTAATTGCCAATGGAATTGATGCTGATGCGAATAAAGAAAATTTGGCAAAAACGGTGGCTACATTTAGTGAAGCTTTAGATAGCTTAGTTAAGGCAAATCAAAATGCAAACATTGCTACTCAATTAGAAACTGTTAATAAAATATGGGTTGATTATAAACCAATCTTGGATGCAGTAGATACCTCAGATGCGGGATTACAAAAAGTAGCCGCAGTAAATTTACCTTTGTTAAAAGAAATGAATAAAGCAGTACAAATGTACGCAAATTCTGATAAATAACATATTGTTACTTTTCTCATTCTCAATGTGGCGTTGGGAATAAGAAAAAGAGTTAATAGTTATCCTACATATCTAAAGTTCCGCAAAAGTAAAAAAATGGGGTAGTCTTAGATAAAGTAGTGATTGGGCTAAAATGTAGGTCGAGTACAACCAGACTTAAAACATTGAATAATTTACCACTACCTATTTTAGGACTATCAAAATTATCTATTCAACCAATCTAAATAATTCCTAACGCCCTGTTCAACCGTTTGAAATGGTTTATCGTAACCAATTTCACGCAAAGATTTTATATCCGCTTGGGTAAAACTTTGATAACATCCTTTTAAATGTTCTGGAAATGGAATATATTGGATTTTTCCCTTTTTATGCCAAGCAATAACAGCATTAGCAACATCATTAAAGGATTGGCTACGCCCAGTGCCAATATTAAAAATTCCTGATTTTCGAGAATGATCCATGAACCATAAATTAACCTCGCTCACATCGTCCACATAAATAAAATCACGCTGTTGTTCGCCATTTTCATAACCATCACAACCTTCAAATAAGCGAACCACGCCTTCTTGTAAAATTTGATTATTGAAATGGTAAGCAACACTAGCCATTTGACCTTTATGTTGTTCACGCTGACCATATACGTTGAAGTAACGCAATCCAACAATTTGTGATGTTGTAATATTTATTAATCGTTGCACATATTGATCAAATAAAAATTTAGAATAAGCATAAACATTTAAAGGAGATTCATAACAGCGTTCTTCAGTGAAAACTGGTCCACTTCCATAAACGGAAGCACTTGAAGCATAAATGAATGGAACTTGGCGAGATAAACAATATTGTAATAAAATTTTAGAGTATTCATAGTTATTGTTCATCATATAATGTCCATCCCATTCTGTTGTAGTAGAACAAGCACCTTGATGAAAAACCGCTTTAATGGTATAATGTACAAAATCTCGGTTAATAATTTTGTTTAAAAAATCATCTTTTTCCAAATAATCATAAATATCACAATCGACTAAATTTTTAAATTTTTCCCCTTTTGATAAATCGTCAACGACTAATATTTCATTATATCCACGCTTATTAAGAGCTTTAACAATATTACTGCCAATAAAACCAGCTCCCCCAGTTACAATAATCATTATTTCTCTCCTTTAATAATATTAATTATATTGGTGGTAGAACAACCATTTAAAAGTTCTAAGGTTAAAACTTGTCCCCCATTTTTTTGTACACATTCGCCACCTGCAATTTCAGAAATTTTATAATCATCGCCTTTTACTAAAATATTTGGTAAAATTTGGCAAATTAAATCTTTTGGAGTTTCTTCGTTGAAAGCAATCACCCAATCAACACATTCTAAGGCATTTAGTACTAACATACGTTGTTCTAAATTATTAATTGGACGTTGTTGACCTTTTAATTGCTTAACTGAATTATCGGTATTAACAGCGACAATTAATCGGTCTCCCAATTGACGAGCTTGGGTTAAATATTGAATATGTCCAGCGTGCAAAATATCAAAACAGCCATTGGTCATTACAATCTTTTCACCACTTGCTTGTGCCGCTTTTACCAGTGTTTGCAAAGTAGATAAATTATAAATACCTTTACCATGTTGTTGATGTAGGGCATATTCAATTTCGGAAACAGTTACAGTCGCTGCTCCTAATTTAGTAACTACAATTCCGGCGGCTAAATTAGCCAAAGTAGTCGCTGCCAGCCAATCTTGTTCAGTGGCTAAACCAGCCGCTAAAACACTAATTACCGTATCTCCAGCTCCAGTTACATCAAAAACTTCTTTACTATGGGCTGGTAAATTAAAAGGAGCATGATTTTTGCGCAATAAAGTCATGCCATCTTGACTACGGGTAATAAGTAGGGCTTCTAAAGCTAATTCTATTATTAATTGCTGTCCTTTGGCAACGAATTCAGCTTCAGTTTGACAATGTCCAACCACCGCTTCAAATTCAGACAAATTGGGTGTAATTACTGTAGCTCCATAATACTTGCTAAAATCATTGCCTTTGGGATCGACTAAAACTATTTTATCAGCAGCACGGGCTTGTTGAATTAAAATTTTAGGGTCAGCTAGTGTGCCTTTGCCATAATCAGATAAAATGATTGCATCAACCTTTTGTAAATAGTTGCTCATTTTATTCTGTATTATTTGCATATCTAAATGGGCAAAACCTTCTTCAAAATCTAGTCTAATTAATTGTTGATTTCGGCTAAAAACCCGCAATTTAGTAATGGTAGGTACATTATCTAAACGGGTAAAATCACAATCAATACCTTTCTCAGCTAATTGTTTAAAAACCCGATCTGCCGCTTCATCATTTCCTGTGGCACTAATTAAGCTTACTTTTGCCCCTAAAGCATTAATATTGAAAGCAACATTACCTGCTCCACCTGGCAACTCTTGCTCTTCTTTGATGTGAACAACGGGAACTGGTGCTTCAGGTGAAATTCGTGAAGTCAAACCATGCCAATAACGATCCAACATGACATCACCAATAATAAGAATATGTGCAGTTTGAAATGCAGGAATATTAAAAGACATATTAATTTAAAGAATTACAAATGTGCATTGGTTATTGATTTTTGTTCTCAATATTGAGATTATCAAGTTCACTCTTATCAAAAACTCTTGTTGATATAGTGGCTTTAATTAAAGCATCAATTACTGGAATAGAAACGCTATTACCAATTAACTTCATCCATCTTGAGCGATTTTCTGGAAGTTTAAAGTCTTTTGGAAACCCTTGAATAAGACAAGCTTCTTCTTTTGTTATTTTTCTATATTTATTAGTAACATAAATTTCTTCTAAAAAACGTTTTTTATAATCTTCGTTATTTATTGAAGGAATATCTTTTAAAGCAATGTAATCATTTGTATCACTGGCAACTAAGGTCGGAAATAAATCAGAACGAGGCATAAAAATTCTATTTATACCGTTTATACCACTACTGATTTTAGTATTTTTAAACTCAAAGCGTTTTTCTATACATTTTATAATATTTTTTTCCAAAAGGCTATCAATAGTTTTTGTGACAGAAATACCTTTAAATTTTGATTTCTTTTGTATTTTAAGCGTATCAACTACAAGAAATTTATTAATTACAAAACTTAATAATTCTTTTTGGGTTTCTGTTAATTCTTCTTTATGATTTGGCAGTATTTCATAACGATATTCTACTTGTTTTAGTATTTTTAAATCAACTAATTCTTGCAATTCATTTTCTGTTATTGTTTTATCTAAAGTTTGAAAATGTTCTAAAGACAACGGATTACCGTCTAACAATCCAAATTGACGTTTTCTTCTATTTCTCAATAAGAGCAGGCAAATTTCTTTTTGTCTGTATGTTGTATCAATAATATCCCAAGAATGAATCGTAGTATGACCATTACGCAAATCATTGAATAAAAAATAATCATTGAAGCCATTTTTGCTCGAAAGGCTCATCTTTTTTTCTTGTATAGGATTGCTGAATAAATCCATTTGAATTTGTTCTCTATTATTCGTTTCAATACCTAAAATATCTGATAATGAAATATTCTGTTTAACAGGTTTGGGTAATTTAAAATTTTCAAAATATTTTTTTCCTAAAAAACCAATAATATAAACCCTTACTCTATTTTGAGGTATTCCGTAATCATGAGAATTAATTATATAATGTTTTGCAAAATATCCGATCTTCTTAATTTCAGTTAAAATATATGATAATGCTTGTGAATTCCTTGGGTCTGCTAATCCTTTGACATTTTCAAAAATAAATACTTTTGGTTTTGATTGGTTTAACAAATAAATAGTATCATTCCATAGTTGCCCTCTATCATCATCAAATCCTA
>JAGLFE010000339.1 GCA_023144675.1 Thiomargarita sp.
TAAGCCAATAACTTTGTTTTTTATACAGAACATATTTTTTCTTTTTTGTCAATGCGTAAGTCCTAGGATGGTGAAAATAAATGAGGTGTAACTAAATAGTTTTAAAAAAACGCATATTTATCTCCAAAAGTTAAAAAAAAATCTAAGTAGGTTAGGTTACATTTGACTAACCTAACCTACAGAAACTCTAAACAATATGAAAATCAATTAACAAAACTACATTTACTAGCTGGCGTTCGCGTATCCATATTACGTCCACGATTAATATGATCTTCAATCTCCGCCGCTTCCCCACTCATACGCCCATAAAGGAAAGTAGTAAAAGCTGCATTTTCTAAAGCTTCTTCACTAATTTCACCATTGGAAAATGGAGTCCAAAGCATTTTCAATAAAATAACCGCAATCACCGCATCTACATTGACGCAATACACTTTATTACTGACACCAGTTTTGAACAAAGCTTGCACCAATTCATGGTAAAATTCAAGGAAAATATTATAACTTCCACGCTTTTTAAACAAATCGTTTACAAACACTTCACGCGGGTCATAATTAACATCCTTATCCTTGAAAACTGGATGGTTTACACAGGGGATTTTGGCATAAGATAGATTGCCTTCTGACTTGGCTTTGGTCTTATATGCCTTATATTCTGTAGCATAATCCAGTGCCATTTGAGCTAAATCTAATTCATGTTGTTCTCTTCCTGGTTCGGCTAAGTTAGCTTTTCTAAACCGCTCAATTAAAAACTGAATCGCTTCAAAACCATTACCACCATGCGCATAACCAGTATGAGTTAAGAAACCCACATAAGCTTTATTAATTTGCACTCGTTCAGGAATTTCAGGACCATCAGCACTAATTGCGCCTTTAGCTCCTTGAGCGGAAATTGTTCCTGGTCCGTTGGTTGCAATCAATCCCAATAACACTGAAAATGCAAATAGGGCTTCTTTATCTGGTCGCTGGTTTAATAAGGCTAAATAAGCGGTTTCGGTAAATTTCCAACTACTTACCAACTCACTATTACTCACCCCGCAAAAGCTATCTTTTTCCTGTCGATCAGCTGAAACTGAAGCTCCAATAATGGTACTAAAATTATAGAAATGCCAAGGCATATTTAGCATGGTTGTAATTGACAAACGTTTATGTTGCAATTCTCGCCAACCTAAATGACAGGTAATCGCGGCCAAAATAACTTGTCCATGTAATTCACCATTGCCCTTTTCAGCCAATTGTTTAATAAACTCAACAAAAACCGAACATGCGCCCCGTTTTTCAATTGCATCTATCATTACAGTTCCGCAAATATTGCCAGTACTAACTAACAATTCCATCGCTTTTTCATCTGCCATAATCTTATCCAATTGCTGGCTAAAATCAAAAGAAGTATCGGCTGGATTAGCAAGCCCTGAACCATTAAAAGTGTTGAGTAATATTTTAACGGTATCACGTGCTTTCTGAGTAGTATTAGGTCCCAAAGTGGCTAAAGCGGAACATAAAATAGTATTGGGACTATTTCCAGAATTGCGACTGGCTTCGGTAGCAATCAAAGCAGATTTACCATGCTGATTTACAAAGGCATTTAGAACCACATTAGCCAAAGCTCTTCCATTATCATCTGGATATTTTTGAGTAATAGACATCACCAAGTTTTCTTCATAAGAATGCAGGGCGGTATCTAATACACTAATTCCATGCAACTTACTTACTTGGGTTTTGGGGTCCATCATGGTCGCACCAGAAGTATCTTTCATGGTTTGACGCGGAAATATAACTCCCAACTGGCTATCCAGTATTGCAAGCTGTTCCCGATAAGGAGAAATGGCTTCCACTTTTTCCAACTTCAATGCTTTAGGTAAATCAATGTCTTGCCTATTGACTAACCAAGGTTTTAGGGAAAGATTGCCTTTAGATTCAAAATCTGGCTCAATTCCATTGGCTTTCATCACCGCACTCATAGCTTCAGGAATATGAGAAATATTGGTAACCACTGCTCCTTTTTTTGAAATAACTGGATTTTCTGGAGTATAAATATTATTCACACCAAATTTGGTCATAAACCATCTTTCTTTCTCAGCCGCATTATCGCCAGCACCAGCAATCGCACCCGCATGTCCGCAAGCCCGAGTCAACTTCGCCTTCCAACGACCAACTATACAAGCCACTACTGGTTTTTTAAAATTTAAATCATGTTCATAATAACCACCAGGTTCAATATACATAACGGCGGCTTTACTGCGTTCATCATTATGAAAAGCATGGGTAAATTCAGCAGCGGAAAAATGGATATAAACATCTTTACCCGAAGACAGTGAAACAGTTGTTCCCCAGCCCGTAGTCAGCAAATAAGTCGCCATGGTAGTGGTAAAATTCCCAGAATTGGAAAAAATAGCCACCGATCCAGGAACTAAGGATTCCTCTGGAGAATTTCCCCCCAAAGCTCCCCCGATACGAACATGATTGTGAGCATCGGCAATTCCAAGACAGTTAGCTCCAAATACGTCAACATTATGCCGTTGGCAATATTGTCGAATAATCCGAGTATCACTTAATGGAACTTTTTCAGTCAAAATGACCACCTTTTTCAAAGCATGGTTCATACGCACAGATTCAATCACCGAATCTTTCACCCCACTTGGTGGGACATAAACAACGGCGACGTTGAATTGATGACCTGCATCTAAGGCTTCAGCAACACTATTGTAAACTGGAATATCACCTATTTTAGTTTTTAACACCGAACCCGATCGCCCAGGCATGGTTCCACAAACAATATTTCCACCAGAATAAGCATGGCTAATCGGTGTAACTGTACGGCTTTCATTACCTAAAATATTGAGAACGCAAATTTTGTCGTCTGCAGTTGCAATCTCAGCCAAAGAATTAATACCAACATAAAAATGTTCAAAAGCATCAACTCCGCTTGAATAATCGTTATTTTCACTCATATATCTATTCCTTAATTATTCTCTAACCCCATTTGTTTTGCAATTATTTCTTTGCCCCCTTGTGTCATCCATTCATCTATTTCAATAGCATAATTAACCACACTACTCATAGCTGAATCATGTCCAAACATACAATAAGGAATTCCCAAAGCGTCCAAAGTATCCTTCATGTAAGCCATGCCACGTATTAGATTGGGACCGCCCCGGCCGATAACCACATAAATTGGCAATGGTCCGTGGGTGTTAAAATAGTCCCGCAACGCATTCGCCATTCCCCGAAATGTTTCATAAATATCGGTATTATTAGCTTTACCACCGATAATGAAAAGCACATTTGTCTGCTCCAGCCAGTGTTTGTAAACAATCCGACTAATTTCAAACATCTTTTGGTAAGGCGGATTACCTCCAAAATCTGAAGAAATAGTTCCAGTATCTCCCAATAATTCGGTAACTAAAGCATTTGCGCCACCACCAAAGGTCATGGCAGTAATTGTACCTAGTTCGTTGATAATAAAAACATCCGATTGCCCTTGATAAGTCCGCAATTGATTGACTTCCATTTCAAATTCTGAATAACTGGAAGTATCTAAGCCTTCAGGTAAATCTAGGCGTTTCCAATCTGGATCGTCAGTATCAAACATACATTTAAAATCACAGGCAACTGGCACTAAACGACCACGCTCATTAGGCATCATCCGAATTGGATTCAGTTCCAAAGTTGCCATTCCGTAATGGTGAAATAAATCCCATAATTTAGGTAAATTTTGCACCAAAGGACTGATAATTTCATTGGGTGCATTAATTTTACGCAAGGCATTGGTAACAATAAAACCTTTAAAACCAGTCAAAGCATCGAAAGGAATAGTGGCAATTTTATCCTGGGACAATTCTTCAATATCAACCCCACCATGGTGGGTAATCGTCAAAGTTGGAGCCCTAAAAGAGGTACTATCGGAAATAGAAACATAAATTTCATATTTGGCTGGCACTACGCTTTCAAAAGTAACTCCTTCTGCTTTGGCAACGGCATTTCCATGATGATGTTCAACAAAGTAAAGGCGTTCTTTTTCCCGCATCGCAGCAGATAAATTATCGACTTTGCCAATTAAACCAGCTTTACCTTTTTTGCCGACCCCACCTTTGAAAATGGGTTTAACTAGAACACTTCCCCAGCGATCTATTAATGCCTTAATATCTTCAGTTTTTGCTTCTGGTCCTAATACTTCTGAAGTCGGGAAATCCACGTACTTCAATAGTTTAGAACCCCATAACATACCTGTAATTTGCATTATTCGTTCAAACTCCTAGATAAATAAATGGTTATTAATATCAAAATAGAGTATTATAAATGATTTTTAGTTATAATGTAATACTTATAAGTGAATATAAAAGTAATGTTATTATTATCAGTATTAGCAAGTATTTTTTATAAATTATTTAATGTTATATTAATTAGTATATTATGAACTACTGATTGAGGTGGCTAATAAGCAATTGGTAATCTATAATCGATTTTCGTAACTATCTACTAATTAAAGCTTTAAATAAATTTTAACATGATTGATGCGCTTCGTTCCTCGACACTACATTTTATATGTATTTCTTAGTAGATAGTTACCAATTTTCTAATTAAAAAAAAGCAATTCATAAAATAATTAGCCTAGAAATGTAGTTCTAGTTATTAGCTCAATTTAAATCATTGAATAATGTTGGATTACGCCCTAATTTTTTTATTTGCGTAACTTCAGTTAATAAGATGATTTTAGAATTATCAGTTATAGTTTTTATAATCATTCAAACTATTGTTATTTATATTACCGAATATTCTATTTTATACAATCAATCATTTAGTAAGAGGTCTATTATCTGAGATTACAAACCATGAATACAAATCTAGTTATCAAACAACCTTCTAGTCAACGGCTTGGAGAAATATTAGTTAATGCAGGTTTTATCAATGAACAGGACTTGCAACGTGCGCTCGATTTTCAAGAACGATTAGGTGGACAATTAGGAGCAGTTTTAATTCGTTTAGGAGCGGTTTCTGAAGATAATTTATTAATTAGTTTATCGCAACAACTTAATTTACCTATCATTAACAACCTTGATATTCCACCTGAAGCAGAGATATTTACGGATTTAATTAAAGAATCTGGAGTTGAAGAGGATTGGTGGTTAGATCAAGAAGTGCTTGCTTGGAAAGATGCAGATAAACGTATTCATTGTTTGGCACGCAATCCATTATCGGATACTATTCGTGAATTTTTTTACCAGTTCTTTTTTGATACTGAAATTATTTGGTATTTAGTACGTAATCAAGACTTAGATCGTTTATTAGATCAAGTTTCCAAAGCCAATACAGATGATTATTTTGGCAATAGCGATGATGTGAATATTTTGCGGGAACTTGCCGAAGGTGCGCCAGTTGTTGAATTTGTCAATAATATGTTGTCGCAAGCCATTGATCAAAGAGCTTCAGATGTGCATATTGAACCAGAAGAACGCAATTTTTTTGTTCGTTATCGCATTGATGGAATTTTGTATGAACGTTTTAATTTACCAAGAGAACGTTTTAATGCAATTGCTTCCCGCATTAAGTTGATTGGAGGTTTAGATATTGCCGAGCGGCGTTTACCTCAAGATGGACGTTTAAATACACGGGTGAGTGGGCAAGAATTGGATATTCGAGTATCTTGTTTGCCAGGAGTGCATGGCGAGTCAATTGTTATGCGTTTATTGCCGAAAGAACGCCAAGCAAATCGTTTAGAACAACTCGGTTTTGCTCCCGATCATTATCGTTTATTTACCCAATGGATTAGTGAACCACATGGAATTATTTTGGTAACTGGTCCAACTGGTTCTGGTAAATCCACTACTTTATATGCAACATTGGATGCGGTCAATGATCGTAAACAAAAAATTATCACCGTTGAAGACCCAGTAGAATATCAATTAACTGGGATTACTCAGGTGCAAGCTCATAGCGACATTGGTTATACTTTTGCTAGTGCTTTGCGTTCAATTCTTCGTCAAGACCCAGATATTGTGATGATTGGGGAAATTCGTGATTTAGAAACAGCAGAAATTGCTATTCAAGCTTCTTTGACTGGACATATGGTATTATCTACTTTACACACTAATGATGCAGTGAGTTCGTTTACTCGTTTAATTGATATGGGAATTGAACCATTTCTAGTCGCCACTTCAGTGCGAGCGGTACAAGCACAACGGTTAGTACGGCGTTTATGTTCTTGTGCGCAAACTATTACTCCACTTGCTGAAATACAAGCGCAAGTTAAACGTATTTTACCACCAGAAATTGCGCAAACTGCTCCTCAATGGAAACAAGCAGTAGGTTGTCATCAATGTCAAAATACGGGTTATCAAGGTCGAATCGGTATTTACGAAATGGTGCATTTAACCAAAGAATTGCAATCTCTTATTTTGAAACAAGTTACCACTAGTGATTTACAACAGAAAGCGGCTCAATTAGGATTTCGTAATTTACGTGAAGATGGATTAATTAAAGCCTATCAAGGTGTTACTGGTATTGAGGAAGTATTAAGGGTTACGGAAGAAAATCAGCCATAGGAAGTCTATTATTTGTCATAACAATAACCTCTATCACTTTATTACTTTGGATAAAACAGCATCTAAAATAGTTTTTAACACGTGTTCATCAATTACTTTTACATCATTCTCAGTGTTGTTGAATGACTGCCCAAACATTCGTTCACTAAGATGTTTCTTTAATTCGTTTCTTTCTTTTGGTTCAAATGAATTTATAAATGGGTCAATTGCTCTAATTTCTAATGCAAACCACCTCGTTCTCTTTTCATTATTTCTGTGCTTAGTAGATTGTTGAGCAGCATACGCACTGCCCCACAAGAGAACACCAGATAATGAAAATGTTACAAATAACGTGTACCAAGGAAATAATTGAGATATTGTTTCTGAACTTGATGCAATATTCATAACAGAGGTGTTATAAAAAAATGAAAATAACAACCAAGCAACCGTAAAAAAAATAAATGAAACAGAAATTATTCGCCAATTATCGGCTTGTTTCTTTTCACTTTCTGCATTATTTAGATAGTTTGCACCAACACTATCTCCGGCTGTTATTTCATAAAGTTCAATGATAGCTTGATGTTTGTCTTTCCCATCGTCCAATATATTATTAATTGTTTCATTAAAATTCTCAGAACTTTTATCTAGTTTTTCTTGATATTTTTGAATCGTTGCATTGATTTCTGAATTTTTATTAGTTGAAAAATCATCGCGCCATTTGCTAAATTCTTTACTTCGTGATTCTTGAGCAGTTGAAAATTGTTTTTGCCACGAATTAACAATTGGATTAAATTCGAGCGTTTTTTGTTCCATTTGATTAGCCAAGGCAATTAATTTTAGTTCTTTTTCCTCTACAGATAAAGTTGATTTTTCAATTTTTTTAACCAGTGTCGAAATAGTAACATCAACTAATTTCTCAAGCTCTACAATTGGATTTTGAATAGGTGATTTCTCGGCTAAACACATAAACACTGATAAAGTAGTTAGCTGATTTGTTAAGTGTTTATTAGCTTGCATAAGATTTTGAACATTACCATTTTGAATATATTCATTAATGTGACTATTTATAATTCTGTCTTTTAGTGAATTATTTAACGAGTCTAGCTGATTTATGGGAACCAATTCAGGGTCCACATTTCCAAAAACTTCTTTATACTTATTTACTAACTTTAGGAATCTTCGTTTTTCACTGACATCTTTATCATTAAATTCTTTTGATACTGATTCATATAACCAATCCAGCGTTGCATGAATAGTATGATTTTGAAACTGTTCTGTCCATCGACTCATGTGATGTAGTCCTTTTTTATTGTCTAAAGTTTGCAGGTTAGCTTAGATTGGAGTGCTCATTTTAAACTCCAACAAATAAACACTTATTAACGTTACCAGTATAATTAAATTATTGCCATAAATTTTTATCGCTAACTATTTCAATCATCGCATTAATTACCTGCATTAATTCGGCTTCTTTAATAATATAAGGTGGCATAATATAAACCAAATTTTTAAAAGGACGCACCCAAACC
>JAGLFE010000034.1 GCA_023144675.1 Thiomargarita sp.
GTTTCAACTGATGAAGTATATGGCAGTTTAGGCACAACTGGACTTTTTACCGAAACAACTTGCTATCAACCCAACTCACCCTATTCTGCAACCAAAGCTGCCTCTGACCATTTAGTGCGGGCTTGGCATCATACATTTCAATTACCCGTTATTACCACTAATTGTTCTAATAATTATGGTCCTTACCAATTTCCAGAAAAATTAATTCCTTTAATAATACTCAACGCTTTAGCTGGTAAAGCTCTGCCTGTTTATGGTAAAGGTGAAAATATTCGTGATTGGTTATATGTAGATGACCATGCTCGAGCTTTATATTTGGTTTTAACTGAAGGCAAATTAGGCGCAACTTACAATATTGGTGGAAATAATGAAAAAACTAATTTAGAAGTTATACAAGCGTTATGTCATATATTGGATGAGTTATTGCCTGATTCTTTATATAAACCGCATGAAGAATTAATCAAATTCGTAGTTGATCGTCCTGGACATGATTTACGTTACGCAATTGATGCTAATAAAATTCAAACTGAACTTGGTTGGCAGCCAATAGAAACCTTTGAAACTGGATTAGCTAAAACTGTAGAATGGTATTTAAATAATCAAACTTGGTGGCAACGAGTACGTGATGGAAGTTATCAAGGTGAACGTTTAGGTCAATGCAATTAGCACCATGTTGGAAAATAAAAAATGTAGGATGTTGCTGAGGAACGAAGCGCATCAATCGTGTTAAAGATTTCGACTTAAAGATTTTAACTTTTGCATTTAAAGTTTAATTGGTAGATAGTTACAAAAAATTTATTTTAGCTCAATAGAATATTTACAGGTAAAACATTTTTCTCATGTCTATAAAAAATTTATTAACGATTAATTATATTATTATTAGCCTTGGCATTCTTGTATTGGGAGGACTTGGTTTTTTCATCCATGAACTTGATCACACTGTAATTAAAAAACAGGAAATACGTTATCAATCTTACTTGCTGGCTGACCAATTAAGACAAAGTTCAGACGATTTGACTAAAATGGCAAGAACCTATGTTATGACTGGGGATGAACAATATGAAAAAATATATTGGGATATTCTTGCGATACGTAATGGTGAAAAACCTCGTTTAGATGGTGAAATAGTATCTTTACAACAATTAATGCGAAACTTAGGATTTACGGAAAAAGAATTTGCTAAATTACAAGAAGCACAAAATAATTCTAATAACTTAATTACAACTGAAACTATTGCCATGAATGCAATGAAAGGTTTATATGATGATGGCAACGGTAATTATGTTAAACCGGGTGAACCTAATATTGAAATGGCACAAAGAATTATGTACGATATGGATTATCACCAATCCAAAGTAGCGATTATGAAGCCAATTGATGAATTTTTTCAATTATTCGATCAACGTACTAAATCTAAAGTAGATTATCATATTGAACAAGCAAATTCATTATTGATTATTATGCAAATTTTGGCGACTATTTTTATTATTATAACTATTGGTTTAGGTATTTTCGTAACTACTAGAATTTTAAAACAAGTTGGCGGTGATCCAGTGCAAATTGCTCAAATAACTAGCGAGGTGGCTATTGGTAAATTAAAAGCTATTAGTACTAACTTAGTTGACAACAAAACTCCAACTGGTATTTATGCTTCAATCCGCACGATGGTAATTAGCTTTAAAGTCATCATTGAAGACATTGTTCAAGTTTCTCAAGGACTTGCCAAAGGAAATTTACGCATCACGCCTCAGGCTGAATATAATGGTGATTTTCAAACAATTAAACTTTCTTTAGATACTGGTTTATCTAATTTAAGATCCGTGATTGAAGATATTGTTCAAGTATCAGAAGGATTGGCGGCTGGAAATTTACAAATCAAGCCTCAAGCAGAATATAATGGCGATTTCATGCGGATTAAAAATGCTTTGGAAACTGCTTTATCTAATTTAAAACAAGTTACTGAAGATATTGTAGAAATGTCGCAAGCTTTGGCAGAAGGTAAACAAGATGTTACAACTAAAGCGGAATATAGAGGCGATTTCTTAAAGGTAAAAGATGCCTTACAATTAGCGGCGACCAAATTAAGCGAAGCTACTAAACAAAATGCAGTGCAAGATTGGGTGAAAACTGGACAAACTCAATTGAATCAACAAGTTAGCGGCGAGCAGAATTTAATTACTTTAGCAGAAAAGGTCATCACTTTTATAACCACCTATTTAGATGCCCAAGTTGGTGTATTTTATTTGCTTGAACATGGAGAATCGGGAGCTAAAAACGTTACCAATTTAAAATTAGCAGCTAGTTATGCTTATACGCAACGAAAAGGGATGAGTAATAATTTTAAAATTGGTGAAGGTTTAGTTGGGCAAGCGGCAATGGAGAAACAAAAAATTTTAGTAACTGATATTCCTGATGATTATATTTATATTCAATCTGGCTTAGGTGAATCGGTGCCTAAAAATATTGTGGTTTATCCATTTATGTATGATTCCGCTGTCAAAGGTGTGGTTGAAATTGGAGCTTTTAACGAACTGTCGCCGATTCAATTAGAATGGTTAGACCAAGTAATGCCAAGTATTGGAATTGCGGTTAATACAGCCGAATCACGTATGCAAATGCAAGCTCTTTTAGGCAAATCTAATCTCCAAGCAGATGTTAAATAGGAATCAATAAAATGCAATTTAAAATTCGTACTAAGTTATTACTTGCTTTTGGAATCGTCGTAATATTGATGAGCATCCTTAATATTTACGGTATGTTCAAAATGAATGATTTAGCTTATATAACCACTAAAATTTATGTCCATCCCTTAACGGTTACTAGAGCCAGTTTATCGGCAAATATTAATTTAATTAAAATGCAGGTGGATATGAAAAATATCATATCTGCTAAAAACCAAAAAATATTAGCAATTTCGCATAAACTACTCAATGAACATGAACAAGAGGTTTATCAACAATTTAATATTGTTAAAGAAAGGATTTTAGGTCAAGAAGGTGATATTTTAATTGAAGACACTATACAAATTTTTAAAGCTTGGTCGCCAATTCGTGAAAAAATTATTGGTTTAGCTAAATTGGATAAAAGACAACAAGCTATTAATTTGGCTGAAAATGAAAGAAGTATTAAACATCTGCAACTATTAGAAGCTAAAATGAATACTTTGAAGTTATATGCGGCGGATAAAGCTGATGATATGTATAATAATGCCCAAAATACTCGTAATCATATTATTAAATTAAATTTAATTGCCTTATTTTTAGTAATTGCAATTAGCATCGCATTGAGCCTATTTATTTCTTTAGGCATCTCCCGTTCAGTTGAATTTATCAACAAAATTGCGGAGAAAATGGTAGTTGGTAAAATAACAGAAACGGTTGAAGATGAAAAAAGTATGCGGGCGATTACAACTAATAAGGATGAAATCGGAGATATTGGACGGGCATTTTATGCAGTTGCGACTTCATTTAAAAGTGTTATTGATGATATTGTAGAAGTATCACAACAGTTAGCCAAATCCAATTTGCGTATAGTTCCGAAAGCTAATTATCCAGGTGATTTTATGCAAATACGAGAAGCTTTAACAATAGCTATTCCAGCCCAACGTAAAATTGTCGAAGATGTTATTCAAATTTCTAAAGGTTTATCTGAAGGTAATTTGGCTATTAGACCGCAAGTTGTTTATGCAGGCGATTTTATTCCAGTTAAAACCTCTTTAGAAAGCACTTTTGTTGACTTACAACAGGTAATTGCTGATATTGTTCAAGTAGCACAAGCATTAGCTATAGGTGAACAATGTAATATGCACGCTGAATATAAAGGCGATTTTATTCAAATTCAAGATTCTCTTGAACAAGCTGCTAGTAAAATGGCTGAAACTACCAGTTTAAATAAAGTTCAGGATTGGTTAAAAACTGGACAAACGCAATTTAATGAAGCCATGAGTGGTGAACAGAATATTAATGAATTGGCAAAAAACATTGTTACTTTTTTAGCTAAATATTTAGATATTCAAGTTGGCATTTTTTACTTATTAGAAGAAAGTAAAATTAAACAAAAATCTCTAAAATTGATAGCTAGTTATGCTTATGTTCATCGCAAAGGTTTAGCTAACGAGTTTCCAATCGGTGAAGGTTTAGTTGGACAATCAGCTTTAGAGAAAAAAACTATTTTAATTACCAAAGTACCAAGTGATTATTATATACATATTCAATCTGGTTTAGGTAAAGCCTTACCAAATAATGTGATTGTCCAACCTTTTACTTATGAAAATACTTTAAAAGGCGTAATTGAATTAGCGGCATTTAATCCTATTACTGATTTGCAACAAAAATTTCTTGACCAAGTAATGCCTAGTATTGGAATTGCGATTAATACGGCTGAATCTCGTAATCGGGTACAGGCTTTATTAGAACAAAGTCGGCAACAAACAGAAGAATTACAAACTCAAGCGGAAGAATTGCAAACTCAACAAGAGGAATTAACTCAAACTAATGAAGAATTAGAATTGCGAACTACAGATTTAGAGCAACAAAAAGAAGATGTACGCAAAAAAAATGTGGTTTTAGAAAAAACTCAAGCTGAAATGGAAAAAGCTAAAGTTGCGATTGAAATTAAAGCCAAAGAATTAGAATTAGCTAGTAAATATAAATCTGAATTTTTAGCTAATATGTCGCATGAATTACGTACGCCACTGAATAGCTTACTTATTTTAGCCCAATTACTTAAAGAAAATAAAGGCAATAATTTAAGCGGTAAACAAGTTGAATATGCTGATACTATTCATAGTGCTGGTTCTGATTTATTGACTTTAATTAATGAAATTTTAGACTTGTCAAAAGTAGAAGCAGGTAAAATTGAAGTTAATATAGCAAAAACCGTTTTAGCTGATTTATTGGAAGCCATTAAGCAAAAATTCCGTCATATTGCAAAAAATAAACAGGTAGCTTTCAATTTCAAAATAGCAAAAGATATACCAGATACATTGCTAACTGATGGACAACGACTTACCCAAATTATTAACAATTTACTTTCCAACGCTTTTAAATTCACTACTAAAGGTGAAGTGTGTTTAAGTATCGCTCATGCAACTGACAATAGTTTATCCCAAACCGATAACTTGTCGGTAATGGATTTTGATGCGAGTAAAACTATTGCTATTAGCATTTCGGATACTGGTATCGGTATTCCTAAAGAAAAGCAACAGGTTATTTTTGAAGCTTTCCAGCAAGCCGATGGTTCAACCAGTCGTCGTTTTGGTGGTACAGGTTTAGGTTTATCTATTTCCCGTCAATTATCACGATTGTTGAAAGGTGAATTAATTCTTACCAGTGAAGCTGGAAAAGGTAGTACTTTTACCCTATTTTTACCCATCGAAGATATTGATATTACCGTTCAAACTCCAAATGTTAACTCAGCAGTAAATGAAACTCAACAATCTATTCCAATTGAAAATACACTGCCAGCCGAAGTATTAACACCAATAATTGCAGAACAACATCCTAATACTAATATAGTGGTTCAAACTAATGATACTCCTATAATACAAGTACCAGCTTCTGAATTAAATATAATTGATGACCGGCAAAATTTAAAATCGGATGACCATTCTATATTGATTATTGAAGACGACCGTAAGTTTTCTAGCATTTTACTTGAATTTGCACGGGAAAAAGGCTTTAAATCTTTATTGGCAGAAGATGGACGGACTGGTTTGCAACTAGCAAATAGGTATAAACCAACTGCCATTATTTTAGATGTAGGTTTACCACAAATAGACGGCTTAACCGTTATGGAATGTCTAAAAGACAATTCGGAGACTCGCCATATTCCAGTGCAATTTATGTCGGCTTCTGATCAGGATTTGGATGTCCTAAAAATGGGTGCCATTGGCTATTTACATAAACCAGTAAATATGAATCAATTAGTGGATACGTTTAGGAAAATAGAAAGTTTTGTCAGCACTAAAATCAGAAACTTGTTAGTTGTAGTAAATCATGATGCCCGCCGTGAAAAGATTTTATACCTAGTTGAAAATAGTGGAGTAAAAGCGACTATAACCATGTCAGTGAATGAAACTTTGGATAAGTTGGAATCAACACTATTTGATTGCATTATTCTTGATTTAGATGGATTTCAAAATGAATTTTGTATTAATATACTTGAATTTTTAGTAAAAATGCCAAATCTATCTAAAATTCCAGTAATTATCTATTCTGAACGAGATTTTTCTGAATCAGAAGAAATTTGTTTAAATCAAATGTCTAATCGTATTCCAATCAAGCCAGTAAAATCTATGGAAAGGTTACTAGATGAAACTATTTTATTTTTGCACCAAGTTGAAGCAAAATTGCCTGAAAATAAACGCAAAATTATTCGCATGGTGCATGATAAAGAGGCAGCGTTAAAGGATAAGACCATATTAATTGTTGATGATGATGTGCGTAATACTTTTGCCTTGGCTACCGCTTTGGAAGATAAAGGCATGGAAGTAATTACTGCCAATGATGGTAAAAAAGCTTTAATCGCTTTAGATGAAAATGAAGCTATTTCGATGGTAATTATGGATATTATGATGCCTGAAATGGATGGTTATAAAACTATGGAAAAAATTCGGCAACATTCTAAACATCACAAAATTCCAATTATTGCCTTGACTGCCAAAGCAATGAAAGGAGATAGGCAAAAATGTATTGAAGCTGGAGCTAATGATTATTTATCTAAACCAGTCGATACTAATAAGTTACTTTCTTTAATGCGAGTTTGGTTGTATAAATAGTTAATTATTTACCAATTAAATTATTAAAATAAAAAGTTTTGGAGTCTAAAGCTTTAACACGATTGATGCGCTTCGTTCCTCCGCAGCATCCTACATATTTTACTCTACTTAAATTATATAATCGTAGGATGTGATGAGTTTGCGAATCGCATCAATTATGTCAATATTTTAACTTTTAATTTGTATCCTTAATTAATTTACCACGTCCAATTGCATAATAGCTGAAACCATAATCTTGCATTCTATGCGGGTCGTATAAATTACGCCCATCAAAAATGACTGGCTGGTTTAAGCTATTTTTAATCAGTTCAAAATCAGGGCTACGAAATGGTTTCCATTCAGTCATAATAATTAACGCATCTGCATTTTTTATAGCTATTTCTGGCGTATCACAAAGGATTAAATCATGACGATTTCCGTATATTAGTCTGGTTTCCTGCATAGCTTTTGGGTCATAAGCTTGAACTATCGCACCTTCTTGCCATAATGCTTCCATAAGTACGCGACTAGGTGCTTCACGCATATCATCAGTATTAGGTTTAAACGCTAAACCCCATAAAGCAAAACGGTAATTTTTTATATCGTAATTAAAATGTTTTTGAATTTTATGGAATAACACCTGTTTTTGCCGATGATTTACATTTTCCACCGCAGTTAAAATTTCTGTATCTAAGTCAACTTGTTGTGCAGAACGAATTAAAGCTTTAACATCCTTAGGAAAACAAGAACCACCATAACCAGCACCAGGATAGATAAAATTAAAACCAATACGTGGGTCAGAACCAATGCCAAGTCGTACTTGTTCAATATCGGCCCCCAAACTTTCTGCAATCCGAGACATTTCATTCATAAAACTAATCTTGGTAGCTAACATAGCATTAGCCGCATATTTAGTCATTTCAGCCGAACGAATATCCATAACTAATAATCTATCAGAATTACGGTTAAAAGGAGCATAAAGTTCTTGCATAATCTCAATAGCATTTGATCTATTTGCACCTATAACAATTCTATCTGGTTTTAGAAAATCACTAATTGCCGCTCCTTCTTTCAAAAATTCTGGATTTGATACTACATCAAAATCGCAATTTATTTTACGTTTATCTAATTCAGTTTGTATCGTTGCCTGTACTTTATCTGCTGTACCCACTGGAACTGTTGATTTATCTATTACTACTTTGTAATCAGTCATAGATTGCCCTATAGATTTAGCAACTTGTAATACATATTGTAAATCAGCAGAACCATCTTCATCTGAAGGTGTGCCTACTGCAATACATTGAATTTGACTATGGGCAACAGCGGCAGTAATATCGGTGGTAAATTGTAAACGCCCAGCGGCTAAATTAGCTGTTACTAATTCTTTTAACCCAGGTTCATGAATAGGCAAAATCCCTTGTTTTAAAGAGGCAATTTTTTTAGCATCAACATCAACACATAAAACCTGATTACCAACTTCTGCTAAACAAGTTCCTGTTACTAAACCAACATATCCTGAACCAAAAATGCTAATATGCATAATAATTTATAACCTTTAAAATAATAAAAAATGAAACAACATTTAATAAATAATGAGCAATTATTACATTATAGTCGGCAAATTTTATTACCGCAAATAGGTATTGCAAATCAAGAACGCTTACTTAATGCAAAAATATTAATTATGGGACTTGGTGGTTTAGGTTCAGCAACAGCGATGTACTTAACTGCGGCTGGGATTGGACATTTATCTTTGTGCGATTTTGATAAAGTTGATTTATCCAATTTACAACGCCAAATTATTCATAATACTAATGATATTAATAAATTAAAAGTAGAATCTGCTAGTGATTCATTATTAGCTTTAAATCCATCTGTTGAAATTTGTCTATTTTCTAAAGTTTTAGATGCAATAAGTTTATTAGAACAAGTTAAACAGGTTGATGTGGTGCTGGATTGCACTGATAATTTAACTAGCCGTTTTGCTATTAATCAAGCTTGTGTGGTGGCTAAAACTCCTCTAGTATCAGCGGCAGCTATTCGGTTAGAAGGACAACTTGCAGTGTTTAATAGTAATGTAACTGATAGTCCTTGTTATCGGTGCCTTTATTCTAATGAAGGTGAATTAACAGAAACTTGTACGCAAACAGGTATCTTAGCTCCAGTAGTTGGGATGCTAGGAAGTTTACAAGCTTTGGAAGCGATAAAAATAATTACCAAAGTAGGAACAACTTTGATAGGAAAATTATTATTAATAGATGGATTGAGCATGGAAATTACTCAAATAAAATTACCCAAGAAATTAAATTGTCCAGTTTGTCATACGAATTAAGGGCTAAAATAAATACTAGCAAATTAATAGCCTGTGATATAATTTAGAATAATAAAAACAAGCTAAAATATTAATGGAGAAATATTATATGTTACCTTCTTATCATCATTCTTATACCAAAGCCCGCTTAATTGGTGCTTTATTAAAAATAGAATCATTTACTGTTTTTTCAGAACTTACTTTGCAAATTGATAACCAAACTTATAAACCAGATATTTGTGTATATCCGGAACATGAAGTTAATTTATCATTACCAGATAGTCTGGAAGTTAAAGAAATGCCAATATTAGCCATTGAAATACTTTCTCAAAATCACACTATTCAAGAAATTTTAGAAAGATTTGCTATTTACTTTGCTGCTATTGTTAAATCTTGTTGGCTAATTGTTCCTATTGCTGGTGCAGTTATTGTTTATACCTCTCCTGAAAAAGCTCAACTGTTTAATACTGGAACTGTTATTGATGATCAATTAAATATCAAATTGCCTTTGAATGAGGTTTTTGTCAACTAAATTGTATCTGTTTGATTGAAGTATTGTAACTACCTACGTAGGTGATGCCAACTTTTATATACTGATTGTAAAACGGCATGATTATTAGATATTTTGTAACTATCTACCAATTAAAGCTTTAAATGCGAATTAAGAGTTAAAATTTTAACA
>JAGLFE010000340.1 GCA_023144675.1 Thiomargarita sp.
ATTTAAAGCTTTAATTGGTAGATAGTTACATTCTTATTATCTTATTAACATTGTTGCCAAGGTAAATTGTCGAAACGCCAACCACCTAAAGTACCACGATGGTAATCAGAATCTAATTGTCCTTCAAAACCATCTATTATATTATAAACTTGGGTAAAATTATTTTTAATTAAAACTTTACCTGCTTCTAAAGAACGATTACCGCAACGACAAATTAATAATATCGGAGTAGCTTTAATTTGCTCATCATTTTCCTGATAAGTATTTTGTATTAAAGTATAAATTTGGTCAGTAAAATCTGGATTTATATCCCACGTGGAATCATCAATCCAAGATATATTTTTTGCATCTTGAGGATGCCCAATAAATAAAAATTCTATCCCAGAACGTACATCAATTAAAATCGTTTTAGAATCATTTTGTAAATTTTGCCAAGCGATTTTAGGGGAAATTGAAATTACTTTAGCATTTGTCATAGTTGATTATTTATTTGTATAACTGCCATTATTAATTAAATATGCTCATTTTTATCTTGTTCAAGTACAGCTAATAAATTTTTCATATCATCAGGTATAGGAACTGTATGTTCAATCCATTTACCATTTGGATGCTCAAAACCTAAAGTAGTTGCATGTAAAGCTTGGCGAGAAAAAGTACGCAAGGTTTCCTTGAATAAATCGCTACTAGCTGGTGGAATTTTCAAACGACTTCCATATACTGGATCACCTATAATTGGATAACGTTTATAAGCAAAATGTACCCTAATTTGATGAGTACGCCCTGTCTCTAATTGCACTCGCAACAAAGTATGATGGCGATAACGTTTTGAAATACGATAATGTGTTATTGCTGGTTTGCCTTTTTCAACAATAGCCATTTTGGTTCGATGAATAGGATGTCTGCCAATAGGAGCATCAATAGTTCCACCACTAATTAATACACCAACTACAATAGCATTATATTCCCGTTTAAATCGGTGCTTTTGTAGTTGCGAAACTAAATAAGTATGTGCAGGTAAAGACCTTGCAACCACTAAAACTCCACTGGTATGTTTATCAAGACGATGGACAATTCCAGCCCGAGGTAATTTCTTTAATTCAGGGATATGATGCAATAGCGAATTGACTAAAGTATTATCTTGATTACCCGTTCCTGGATGCACAACTAAACCAGCTGGTTTATTAATAACTAATACATCTTCATCTTCATACAATAAATCTAAAGGTAAATTTTGAGCTTGCCAAGTTATATTTTCATCGTGATGAGCAATAAGTTTTATTTCTTCCCCTCCAATTAACTTGTCTTTTCCACGCACTGGTTTATTATCTACTAATACTTGTCCATCACGAATCCATTTTTGTAATCGAGTACGTGAATAAGATGGAAATAGAATGGCTAATATTTTATCTAAGCGATAACCAGCTAAATCGGGAGGTACTTTAGTATGTAATTGTTCCATTATAAGAGTTTAATATATTTTTCACAAAGTTGGTAAATATTATATTTAATTTTGCTGAAAATTTTTAATAGTTCTTATTTATTGGATACAGATATTGCCAAAAATTTATCTATTTATTTATATTTTTATTATAATTTAACCTGTAATAACTTGAGATTTATCGAAAAACTTATTTTAATTATTTTGATTAAGTTTTAACATTTTATTTACTGGTAATTAGTCTATAATTTTTTAACTTATATTTTTATTTTGTAACTATCTACTAATTAAACTTTAAATGCGAAAAATT
>JAGLFE010000341.1 GCA_023144675.1 Thiomargarita sp.
TTATAAAATATTCACATTCTAATGAAATGGCACATGCAATATGTAAAGCATCAAGAGACTTTAAGCCAATAGATACTAAATTATCCATTATTAACAGTATTTCTTTTGTTTCACTAACAAATGAATCTGCTAAATCTTTCCATTTTTGAATTTCAATTCTTCTTTCAACGAAAGGATTAACGCTATTTTCAAAATCAAGAATGTAAGACCAAGCCAACGAAATATGACCTAATTTAATTTCCTCTTGAATGTATAACTTTGCTTCTGTTTCAAGTTGAATTGTTAAAAATGATTGGTCATCGAATGGTCTGTTAAAACAACAATTATCAAGATATACTTTCATTGTTTTTAAACATAATTATTTCTTATTTATTCACAATCCACAACTAAAAAATACCTACTAAATTGTGAACTGTGAATTACTAATATTGTGTAACGGATTAACCTAAAACTCAGGCTTACCCTGAAGTTTCCGCACCATCACATGCGTATCACGATTTACCCCAGTTGGACCCCAATAATTCAAATGGAAGGTAAACTGCGCATAACCGCCCATCATCAATACTGGTTTCAACCGAGTTCGGGTCAAACTATTATGTCCACCAGCTCGACGACCGCCTCTTAATGGAGATTTTGGAATTGAAATGGTTCTTTCAGGAGCATGATACCAAATACAAATCCCTGATGGAATCCGCGCACTCACCACCGAACGCGTTACCACAACTCCATGATCGTTATACACTTCCACCCAATCATTATCCACAATACCGATAGTTTCCGCATCTTTAGGACTCATCCAAAATGGCTCAATCCCACGAGACAAGGTCAACATCCGATGATTATCATAATAAGTTGAATGAATATGCCATTTACCATGTGGGGTCAAATAATTCAACATCACACTATTGGGTTCGCCTTGTTGGGTTTTGATGAAATCCCCATACAGCATCGGATCGGCTTTAGGCTTATAAGTTGGCAAATGCTCGCCAAAAGCAATATAACCCTCATGGTCTAAGTAAAAATGCTGCCGCCCAGTCAAAGTCCTCCAAGGCACCAATCTCTCAATGCTGACAGTGAAGGGAGAATAAGCCCGCCCATCAGTCATAATTCCACTCCAGCAAGGACTGTTCAACAAACGGCGAGGTTGATGTTGCAAGTCTTCATAAGTTACTACCGCATCACGTTGCCCTGCGCCTAAATCGACTAATGGCATTCCAACTTTTTTCTCATGGGAATGGAAAGCTTTATCAGCCGATTCACCATTGGTTTCAGGGGCAAAACGCAATACGATATTAATCGCATCTACCACTTCATTTAAAGAAGGATATTTAGTACCGCCCCATTCTATTGTTGGATGACTTTTTAGAACTTTTTTGTAAATATCATCAATTTCCCACTCAACACCATGCGCTCCAATCTTTTTAACTGGACCGAAAGAAGTAAACTTATTATATAAATTCTTATAATCTCGTATTACAATCTTCATCTTAGGCATGGTTTTGCCTGGTATTGGCTCGCATTCGCCCTTTGCCCAGTCCTTGATAGAAGGCTGTGCGATTTCGTCCTTTTTATCATGCTCCAATGGAGTACAAACAAAATCCTTCATTGGTTCTGGTAAATGAGTTTCGGCCAATTCACTGATTTTCTTAGCCACCGCTTTAAATATATTCCAATCAGAACGGGCTTCCCAATTCGGTGGAACGGCTTCCGAAAGCGGATGAATAAAGGAGTGCATATCGGTAGTATTAATATCGGCTTTTTCGTACCAATGCGCTGTTGGCAACACAATATCAGAATAAAGTGCCGACGTATCCATGCGGAAATTGATGTCTACGACTAAATCCATCTTACCGCGTGGAATTTCTTCATGCCATTTGACCTCTTTGAGCATTTCTTTACTAACTTGCTCATCAGCGATTTTATTAGTATGAGTTCCCAAATAATGATCTAGGAAATACTCATGTCCTTTGCCACTTGCCATAATGGCATTTCCACGCCAAATAAACCAAATTCGAGGCCAATTATTTTCGTGATCAGGGTCTTCAGAAGCAAAACACATCTCTTTCTTTTTCAGTTTATCAACCACGTAATCAACGGTTTCCGCTTCATTAGTGGCACCAGCTTGTTCCGCATCTTTAACCAAATCAAAATTACTGCGTTCAAATTGGGGATAGAACGGTAGCCAACCCATACGCACGGCACGGGCATTATTATCGGCAGTATGACCATTGGTCCATTCATTATCGCCTTTCAAACTAGAATATTTAGCGAATTTACCTTCATAACGCCATTGATCAGAGTGCATATAATGCCAAGTTGGTGCATTTTGCATCCGAGCTGAAGCACCCCAATCGGCAGCACTGGAAACAGTTTTCCAAATTGAAATCGGTGCCAGTTTTTCCTGACCAACATAGTGAGCTAAACCACCACCGTTTTTACCCACACAGCTACAAAGCATTAGGGCAGTAATCGGACCACGATATATCAAGTTATTGTTATACCAGTGGTTAATTCCAGCTCCAATGATAACTGTACATTTACCGCCAGTTTTTTCAGCCGTAGAGGCAAATTGATTGGCAAAATTAACTACAGTTTCTTGACTAATGCCAGTGAATTTTTCTTGCCAAGCGGGTGTGTAAGGTTGATCGGCTTCATCATAACTCTTAGGATATTGACCGCCTAAACCACGATCCACTCCAAAATGAGCAATCAATAAATCAAAAACAGTGGTAACAGCAACTTTGCCTTCAGAAGTTTCAATATACTTAATAGGCACACCATGTTTTACATTGGCATTGTCATTAGAGAAATCTTCAAAATTAACTTCAAAAATGTCGTCTTTATTGTCAATAAAAGAAAGTAGCGGATTAATATCGGAATTATCTAAACCATCTTTCAATTCCAAATTCCATTGCCCTTTCTTTTCTTGCCAACGATGACCAACCGTACCTTTAGGCATTTTAACGCCTTGAGTTTGCTCATCGTACATCAAGAATTTCCATTCGCCATTTTCTTCATCTTTATAGGCATCAACGGTATTAGCACGCAACAAACGTCCAGCATCATAACCATTTTTGCCTTCACTGACGACGACTAAAAATGGAGAATCGGTATATTGTTTCATATACGCTTCAAATTCAGCCACTTGTTTATTAACATAATATTCTTTCAAGATAACGTGATTTACCGCCATCCAAAATGCACCATCTTGTCCAGCGTGAACTGGAATCCACCAATCCGAATATTTAGCAACTTGACTAAAATCAGGTGAAAATACTACAAATTTAGAACCGTTATGACGGGCTTCAGCAATAAAATGCACATCAGGAGTACGGGTCATATTTAAATTTGAACCCATTGAAACGATGAACTTAGAATTGAACCAATCAGCACTTTCGGCAGCATCGGTTTGTTCACCCCAAACTTCAGGTTCAGCAGGTGGTAAATCACTATACCAGTCGTAAAAACTGAGCATGTGTCCACCCAATAAAGACATAAAACGCGAACCAGCGGCAAAACTCAATTGCGACATGGCTGGAATCGGTGAAAAACCCACGATTCTATCAGGTCCGTATTTCTTAATTGTCCGTACATTGGCAGCGGCAATAATTTCCAAAACTTCATGCCAATCAGAACGACGGAAACCGCCTTTACCCCGTGCTTGCTGATATTTGCTTCGACTTTCAGGATCGCTAACAATAGAATCCCAAGCATCTACTGGATCATCATATTTTTTCCTTGCTGCCCGCCATAAATCAATTAATACTCCACGCACATAAGGATAACGTACCCGAATAGGGCTATAAACGTACCAAGATGCTGAAATTCCACGCTGACAACCACGTGGTTCATAAGGCGGTAAGCTTTTCTCTAACTTGGGATAATCTACATTTTGCATTTCCCAAGTAATTACTCCACATTTGACATAAACTTGCCAAGAGCAACTACCAGTACAATTGACCCCATGGGTGCTACGAACTACGCGGTCATGTTGCCAACGGCTACGATAAAAATGTTCCCAATGGCGAGTTTGCGGGTTTATAATATCTTGTATCCAACTCATTTATTTTATCTCCCAACTAGGGGTTTACGTACCCCAGTTAATCGGTTTCTCCATATAAAATGCATAAGAATATAACTGGCTATAAATCCAAGTACGCCAATTCCAATTCCTATTACAATAAAAACAATATTTACAGGTCGTTCTGGTAATTTATCTGTTTTTGCAAAAAATGCGGTTAAATGTTCTGCTTCAACATCTGATACGGGTTTTTTAGAAAATACGCCTTGCATGGTAGGAAAAGGCGTACTCGTTAAAACAGAATTCAATCCAATTTCACCACCATAGCGTGAAAATACTTTGGTTAAATCAGGTCCCAAAGTACCACCACCTAAGCCTTTTATAGCTGTATTCCGATGACAAGCAATACAAGCTGGACTTCCTTTAGAAAAAGTTTGTTGTCCAGTAAATAATTTCTTTCCAATTACAGCGTTACCAAAAAGCTCTGAATTATCAGTAAGCAATGTATTTTCAGTTATATTGGGATTTATATTAATAGCCGCAGTATTATCAGTATTATTTGTCCCAGATGTTTTTGAATTGATAAATTCATCGGTTATTTTTATAACTTTTGGAGGCATTTCCAGTTTATTACTTTCGGCTTTTATATAAGCAAGAATATCTTCTGCTTGTGTTTTAGAAAGTCCAAAACTAGGCATAGGTATATTATTATATTCTGCCAATAGTTGTTTAACCAAAGGATCACCTTCTGCAACCATTTTATTCGGTTCTCTTATCCACCGAACTAGCCAAGCAGTTTCTCTAAGCTCAGTAACACCTTTTAAATCAGGTCCAACTAAACGACCTTTGCCAATAGTATGACAGGAAACACAAAAAGATTGATAGATTGTTTTTCCTGCTTCAGATGATTGTGCTAGTGGCATATAAAAAAGCCAAATAAATGATAAGAAAATAGATAGAAATATATATGTCCATCTAGGAATTTTATAATGAAAATAAAAATTACTTGTCATAAAATATTGTCTCCAGCATTTAAATTAAAATAAAAGTAACTATCTACCAACTAAATTTAACAAAAAAATAGAAGTTATTCAGGGTAGATACACAGGTCAGTCCCTACAAAACAATTAAAATTGTAGGGGTAAACCCCATGTGTTTACCCTATTTAACTAACAGATGATTTTTTTATAGCATCGTCATAAATAAAAATAAACAAAGCTGTTATTATAAGTCTATTTTTTGTGTTTTTTAATATTTTTTGTGAAAATATAAAATATTTTTATTTTTTTTATTATTAAATAGCTTTTTAGATAACCTAAAATAGAAGATAATAAAATATAGAGTTAAAATTTTATTATCAACATATTTATTATTAATGAATAATAATATCAAATAAAGTTATTATTGAATACTTTCACAAATATTAGTTCTAATACCTATATTTTCACAGTATTTCATCAGTTCTTCAGCATTATCACAAGTTTTACTCTTATTATTAATAATAATAAGCCATTTTTGCATTTCATAAGCATTCTGGTTAGATAAATCACCATAAATCAAGTTAAGAACTAATTTTCTAGCTTTTTTCCATTCTTTTAGGTTGGCTTGTTTTTCACATTTATTGTTGATCAACATAGGCAATAATTTGACTTTTTAAACTGGTATTAGTACCAATATTGGTTTGCGAAAGACATTTATCAGCAATTCGTTCAGCTAGTTTATGACCTTCTACTGATAGATTGTTCAATTGCAGGTGAATAGGTACTCATTGAAGGCGGATTCAACATATAACCAAGCTTACTTATTAATTTGCACCAAATTGGAGTAATATTAGATTGTGCGAGTAATTTCGCTTCATCAAGACTTAATATACTGGGAAATTAGGTAACAGGTAAACAAATATCAATAGTTTTGTTGACCGATTGGAGAAGTTCTTTATTATTCGCAGTTATTGTTTGCACTAAACAAACAAAGCTAACAACGAAAATACTAATAATGTGATTTTTTTTCATATTATTTACCTTTTTATTAAAAATAAATAAATTTATACAATTATCAATTAGCGTATAAAATTACAATTAGAAATAGCACAATTTTGGTAAAATTGCTATATTAATCACCTTGTTTTATAGGGTAATTAAAATAAAAAAATAATTAAATTATTAAATTATTGAACATTTTTATAAAAATTATTATTAATAAATAAAAATAACTTTATAAATCATATAATTATAAATTTAATAGTTTTATTAATTGCTAAAATACTTTCTTAATTGATTTTTATAAAGTAAATTTAAAATAATAAATAGGAGTTATTCAGGGCAGACATACAATGCCTACAAAACAATTAAAATTGTAGGAGTAAATCTATGTGTTTACCCTATTTAACATAATAAGGTGAGAAATTACAAATAATCGTTTGCATTTTTAATTATTTTTAAATAAGTTTGTTATACTAAAAATAATAATCAACTATTTGTTTGATAAAATATTTGATTTTATTAAATAACTTAATTTTAAAAAAGGAAACTATTTGTATATGAAAAAATATTTATTACCTACTTTAATATCAATAGCTGTGAGTAGTAGCTATGTATTAGCAACAGATGAGGCAGTAGTAGAAACATCAATTGATTTATCTCCTCCAGTTGTTGAAGAAGTTGCAGAAGTTCCAATTGGACCACCTGCTATGCCAAAATTACAAGAATCTGAATTGTATAAATCTTTCCAAGAAATGCGGGAAAAACAAAAAACTTTCCAAAAGAAAATGAAAGATGTTAGACAAAAAATGCGTGAAACTCACGATTTAGACGAAAGACGTAAATTACAGAAAGAAATGCGTAGTATTCATGAAGAAATGTCTGAATCCATGAGACCAAATGATATGCTAACACCTCCTAAAATGCCACCTATGCCTTCTCGTGATATGAGATGGGATAATGCACCTAGATATTATGGTGGTCCAGGCAATATGAGTCCAAATAGCACTCCTCCTAATTATTATGGTAATCAAGGCAATATGGCTCCAAATAGTATTCCTCCTAATTATTATGGTAATCAAGGCAATATGAGTCCAAATAGTACTCCTCCTAATTATTATGGTAATCAAGGCAATATGGCTCCATCTCCTTATGGTAAATGGAATAAAAATATGCGTCCCCAATGTCATAAAAATCGTTCTAGTATGCAAAAACATCGCGCTGATATGGAAAAACGGATAGAAAATATCGAAAAACTGCTTCAAGAATTGGTTGATTCAAATAAGAAAGATTAATAACTTTTAAGTTATTGCTGTAATTATCATAAAGGGGGCATTTTTCATGTCTCCTTTTATAGTTTTTATCAACTAAAAAATTTTCCTTATTAATTGAGATTATAAAAATGGAAGAAGAATTAAGAAAACAAATTAGAGAAAATATATTAGATGGTGGTACTTGGTTACGTGCTTTTTTTATGATATTGTATGCAATTATTTGTTATTTTGCGATTCTTATCACCGCCATTGTAGTTTTAATCCAATTTGGTTTTGTATTAGTATCAGGTCAAACTAATGATCGTCTATTGCCAGCTGGAAAAAGTTTAAGTATTTATATTTACCAAATTTTTAACTTTTTAACTTATAATTCAGATGAAAAGCCTTTTCCCATCACTAATTGGCCATCGGTAGAAGAATTTGAAGATGATACTATTATAGACTTGCCAAAAGAAGCTGAACCACCACAAAAAAATTAAATAAATATTAATAATTTACAATTATTTTAAGATTTTTCTTGACATTTCATAATGCAATCAAGTATAATACAAAATATACTAACTCACTTGAGATGTTCGCACCTCGAGTAACAAGCCGTTAAGTAATGAAAATTGCTTAGCGGTTTTGTTATTTTATCAGAAATAAAAATTTGAGCAAAAAATGAGAACAACCGTTTATATTGATGGATTTAATCTGTATTATGGATGCTTAAAAAAAACAGATTATAAATGGCTAGATTTATACCAATTATTTAAAGAAAATTTACTTGATAATACAACAACCCACCTGTGTATAAAATATTTCACAGCAAAAATTCTCCCAAGTGATAATCCAAAATCTCCATTCCTCCAGCAAAAATACCATGAAGCTTTAATTAAATATAGTCCTGACAATAGTTTTGAAATTATTTATGGACATTTTTCAAAACAAAAAAAGTATTTAAGGCGTATTAAACCAGATGAACATTATCCAGAAGATTCTCAAGATAGATACACTGTTCATGTTAAAACCTTTGAAGAAAAACAATCGGATGTTAATATTGCCGTCAATATGATTAATGATGCTTATTTAAATAAGTTTGACCAAGCGGTATTATGTTCTAATGACACAGATTTAGTAAGTATTTTGCAATGTTTAAAAAAAATCATAAAGATAAAAAAATAGGATTAATTATTCCAATTCGTGATAACAATAGATATCCTTCTTCACAGTTGATTAAGTATGCTAATTGGTACAAACCATTTGCAAAATTCTCAATTACCTGAAAAAATTCCTAATACCAATATCCATAAACCGAAAGAATGGTTTCCTAAATAAAATGAACAAACTATATTTAGGTGATTGCTTAGATATTTTAAGAAATGAACTAGAAATAAAACCAGAATCTGTTGATTTAATTTACATTGACCCGTTCTTTAATTCCAAACGAAAATGTATTTTTTGATGATATATGGGTTATTGTATATTAACTAATTTTGATAGCTAAATTCAGGCAAAATGAAAATTTCTTATCTTAAATCTACCTAATAAATATGATAAAATTTTATCTTAGCGAAATTGCATCGGCATTAAAAGCGAATTTATTGGGAAAAGATGTTCAATTTACCGCTTGTAGCATTGATACACGCCAAATTAAACCTGGGGCGATTTATCTTGCACTACAAGGCGAGCGGTTTGATGGGCATGATTTTGTCTTAGAAGCGCAGGAAAAAGGAGCAAGTGCCTTAATTGTAAGTAAAAAAGTAACTTGTTCTTTACCTACTTTACAAGTAAAAGATACTAGAGTTGCTTTGGGAAAATTGGCACATTTATGGCGACAAAGTTTTGATTTACCTTTAATTGCAATCACTGGTAGTAATGGTAAAACGACTACTAAAGAGATGCTAAAAAGTATCTTTTTGCAAGCGACTAATTTGAATCAAGAAGCTATTTTGGCAACGCAGGGGAATTATAATAATGATATTGGAATGCCCTTGACCTTATTTAATTTGAATGCAAGCCATCAATATGCCATTATCGAAATGGGAGCGAATCATCCCGGTGAAATAGCTTATTTAAGTGAAATTGCCCAGCCTACGGTTGCAACTATTACCCAATGCTCTCCAGCCCATTTAGCAGGATTTAAGACGGTAAAAGGAGTGGCTTTAGCCAAAGGAGAAATTTTCGCAAATTTAAATGGGACGGCGATTATTAACCACGATGATAATTATGCTGAATTATGGCGTAAATTAGCTAAACGAGCCACTATTAACAGTTTTGGAATTCAAAATAATGCCAATGTAACGGCAAAAAACCTAAAGTTATTTAATCATGCTAGTCAATTCGTTTTACACACCCCAATAGGACAAATAGCCATCCAATTGCCATTATTGGGACAACATAATATTATGAATGCGCTGGCGGCTAGTAGTTGCGCTTTGGTTAGTGGTTGTTCGTTAGCGATTATTAAGCAAGGTTTAGAAGCTATGCAACCAATAACAGGGCGTTTACAAGTAGTTCCAGCTAAGTTAGGAATTACATTAATTGATGATACTTATAATGCCAATCCCGCTTCGCTTGAAGCAGCTTTATCGGCGTTAATGCAATATGATTCACCACGTTGGCTAGTATTAGGTGATATGGGAGAGTTAGGAGAAGATTCAATTCAATTTCATCAACAAGCTGCTGAAATTGCCCGAAAAAATGGCGTGGAACGTTTATGGGCAATTGGAGAATTAACCAAACATACCGTTGAGCATTTTGGTCACGGTGCTACACATTTTTCACAATATGATAATTTAACTCAAGCTATAAAAACAGAATTAACAACTGAAACTACCATATTAATAAAAGGATCACGTAGTATGAAACTGGAACAAATCGTACAGGCTTTACAACAAGGAGATTAAAATAATGTTATTATGGTTGAGTGAATATTTGATGCAGTTTTATAGCGGCTTTAATGTTTTTCAATATTTAACCCTACGAGCTATTTTAAGTGCGCTTACTGCCCTATTTATTGCACTTATTATGGGTCCTTTTATGATTCAAAGTTTAAGTTTAAACCAAATTGGACAACAGATACGGGATGATGGTCCGAAAACGCATTTAAAAAAAGCAGGCACACCAACCATGGGTGGTGCATTAATTTTGGCGGCGATTATTGCCAGCACGCTGTTATGGTCTGATTTATCTAATCGTTTTGTGTGGATTACTTTATCAGTTACTTTATTATTCGGTTTAATCGGCTGGGTGGATGATTATAGTAAAATTGTCTTCGGTAATAGCAAAGGCTTATCTGCTAAACAAAAATATTTTTGGCAATCAGTCGGCGGATTTGGTGCAGCCATGGTATTGCTTTTTACTGCTCAATCACCAGCTGAAACACAATTAATCATACCTTTTGTTAAAGATTTTGTGATTAATTTATCACCTTGGATATTTGTATTATTAGCCTATTTGGTAATTGTTGGAACTAGTAATGCGGTTAATTTAACTGATGGTTTAGATGGTTTAGCCATTATGCCAATAGTTTTAGTAGCAGGGGCATTATCTATTTTTGCTTATGCGGCTGGAAATTTTAATTTTGCCAACTATTTAGGTATTCCCTATGTGGCTGGAGCTGGAGAAGTGCTGATTTTCTGTGCGGCAATTGTTGGAGCGGGATTGGGATTTTTATGGTTTAATACCTATCCAGCCCAAGTTTTTATGGGCGATGTCGGAGCTTTAGCATTGGGAGCAGCTTTGGGAATTATTGCGGTAATTGTGCGTCAAGAATTAGTTTTATTTATCATGGGTGGCGTGTTTGTTATGGAAACGGTATCTGTTATTTTACAAGTGGCTTCATTTAAATTAACTGGTCGACGAATTTTCCGCATGGCTCCTTTACATCACCATTTTGAACTCAAAGGTTGGCCAGAACCAAGAGTTATTGTGCGCTTCTGGATTATTACTGTAGTTTTAGTTTTAATCGGCTTGGCTAGTTTGAAAATTCGTTAAGCTACATCCATAGCTATTAGCCACTTTCAGTATAATAACTAAAGGGTAATCCTAAAGTTATGCAGACAAAAAAATGTAATTGAAAATAAGCCAAAAAATAGAGATTTTGATATTTAAA
>JAGLFE010000342.1 GCA_023144675.1 Thiomargarita sp.
GCTTATTAAGTTGTAAAAAAGAGGATTTTAATATGTCAGAATATGTATCAATTATGATTGATAAAAAAGCATTATTAAACGTGCAAGAGAGCATTAACATTGGAAAGCAAATTTTTCAAAAAAACTCATCATTTACCAAGCAAAAATTGTTAAGTTTGAAAAAGTAAATAGTAATACATCCATATTTACCACATTAAATCATCTGGTATTGGATAATCAGCATACGGATCATCTTTGTCATCTTCTTGTTGCTTATTTTTCTCTAAAGAAACTACGGTTTCAGGTACTCGTTCTAGCAATTTTTCTGCGATTGGAGCTGGAACTAAAAAGTAATTATTATCTGATACTACAATGGCTAAATGACCATAAGTAAGCTCTTTTTGCTGACTAGAATTAACAAAAATTTCTTTGACAAAGCTATCAATTACAAAATTATGTCTAATATTTGCTTTTGGATTATTCACCTGATGCCGTTGAATTAAATCTCGAACTTGCGCCTGCAATTCTTTTTCTAAACGTTGTACTTCCTTTTGACGATTCAATTCTTTAGTTTTTTCAATTACTTCTATTTGCTTTTGTTCAGCAAGATAAGCAACAGAATCTTTATCAGTAGGTAATTCTTTACCACGTTTATTGTATTTTCGTTCCAATTTTTGCTTATCATGCGTTTTTGCTTTTGCCCGTTGATTATGTTTTTTCGCTTTTTGTTTGGAAACCAGTCCCGATTTTAATAATTGATCTTGTAATGAATTTGCCATTTTAGTTTATAATTTTATCGTTAAGTAACATAAATTATCTGAGTTAATAATTGATAAACTTGTTTCATACCTTGTGCTAAAATTTTTCTAATATCTTCCATTGTAATTTGCCCAATACTACGACCAGCGGCTGGATTAGCAATAATGGCACAAGTTGCATAGCAAAGTCCTAATTCATGTGCCAAAGCGGCTTCGGGCATTCCAGTCATTCCAACAATGTCGCAACCATCCCGTTCCAATCGGTTAATTTCCGCCGCTGTTTCTAATCGTGGTCCCTGTGTTGCACCATATACGCCTTGCGAATGAATTTTTATATTCAATTCTTTGGCAGTTTTAAGCAATTGTTGACGTAATTTTTCGCAATAAGGCTCAGTAAAATCAATATGAGTAACTGCTTCCAAATTATCGGCAAAAAAGGTATGTTCACGGGATTCGGTATAATCAATTAACTGATTTGGAATTACCAACTCGCTAGGAAGCATATCAGAATTAATCCCGCCCACTGCCGCAATTGCAATAACATCAGTTACGCCCATTTGTTTTAATGCCCATATATTAGCACGATAATTGATTTTATGTGGTGGAATATTATGTTGGCTACCATGTCGAGCTAAAAAAATGACCTGATTTTTATCTAAAACACCTTGAATAATGGGAGCAGATGTTTCCCCATAAGGCGTATTTATTA
>JAGLFE010000343.1 GCA_023144675.1 Thiomargarita sp.
ATTTAATAATTATTTTTCTACTAATGAGATACGTTGCCTTACTGCTTTTTCTAATTCATCTACTAAATATTCGGTTTTAAGTTTATATTCGGGTTTGCCATTAACATAAAGTAAATGTTTGGGACTACCGCCAGTTAAACCAATATCTGCTTCTCGTGCTTCTCCTGGTCCATTAACAATACAGCCAATTATAGCAACATCCAATGGTTGTAAAACATTTTCCAGCCGTTCTTCTAACTCATTAACAATTTTAATTACATCAAAGTTTTGACGCGAACAAGATGGACAAGCAATTAAATTAATGCCTTTATTGCGCAAATGCAGACTTTTTAAAATATCAAAGCCAACTCTAATTTCTTCCACTGGATCAGCGGCTAAAGAAACTCGAATCGTATCTCCAATGCCTTCAGATAACAACATTCCTAAACCAATTGCCGATTTTACTGCTCCAGCACGAAATCCGCCCGCTTCTGTAATACCTAAATGCAAAGGCTGTTCAATTTGCGTGGCTAATTTTTTATAAGCGGCAACGGTCATAAAAATTTCGGAAGCCTTTAAGCTGATTTTAAAATCAAAAAAATTGAGCTGGTCTAAAATATCAATATGGCGCAGAGCTGATTCTACTAAAGCATCGGCAGTTGGTTCACCATATTTTTGTTGCAAATCTTTTTCCAAAGAGCCAGCATTAACTCCAATCCGAATCGGAATATTTTTATCTTTAGCCGCATCAACTACAGCTTGTACCCGATTTTTATGCCCAATATTACCTGGATTAATTCGCAAACAATCTGCACCTAATTCAGCAACTTTCAAAGCAATACGATAATCAAAATGAATATCAGCAATTAATGGAATACTCACGGATTGTTTAATCTTACCAAAGGCTTCAGCCGCTTCCAAACTAGGAACTGAAACTCTTACTATATCAGCCCCTACTTTTTGCAAAGCCTCAATTTGAGCAACCGTTGCTCCAACATCGCAGGTTTCAGTATTGGTCATACTTTGCACTGAAATGGGCGCATCGCCACCGATTGCTACATTTCCTACATAAATTTTGTGGGAAGAACGACGTACTATTTTAAATTTAGAATACATAATTTATAATTTAGAAAATTATTTTACTACTATTTTTTTAATACAATCAATAAGTTACAATAAATTTTGATA
>JAGLFE010000344.1 GCA_023144675.1 Thiomargarita sp.
TATTACCTAATTATAGAATTCGAGGGTAGTGAGCAATTTAGTAGTCCTAAATATAGTAGTGATTTTTCAAAAAAGTTTGTTGAGTATCAAATTCTTAACAAGTTTACCAACCACTAATTTGTTTAGGACTACCAATATTTATAATGAAAACAAAAAATATAATTTGTTAATGTGTAAATTCTAGTCAAGTCTTAGCATTATTATAAATTAGGAATTTTCAGATTCAAACCCATATCAACCAATTCTAAACTCAAATAAGGATTATAATAAGGGTCGCCTTGTTTTAACCATATTGCCCATTGCTCAATAAAACGTTGGCAATCAGATTTTGGTCCAATTTGCAATATTTGTTCACTATTTGTTTTAAAACGAGCAAATGGTGTATAAACAATGCGATAATTAATTGCTAAACTTCTGAGAGCAAAATCGAATAAAGCATAAGCACTACTATAATCAGTATTTAATCCTTCTAACTGTTCCCATAGTTTACGTTTTATTACACAACACGCAGGATGTGGCGTACTTACATTGCGAACAATAGAAGTAAATGCCATATAGCTAGAAGTATTTTCAGGAAAATTTTTGTAAATAGATAAAGGTTGCCCATTAGGACGTTGAACTAAACCCGCATGAACTAATTTATCTTGAAAATTTAAAATTTTGCCAGTCGAAATCGCTACTTCCTCAATTTGTAGCCAAGATACCAATTCCGCTAAAGTGTCAGTTTCTATCGCCTGAATATTAGAGCCTAGAATTATTAAATAATCACAATCTAATTCTCGTTCAAATTCTCGGTTAACCTGAATAGCATAATTAGTAAAACTGTGCAAAGTTAATATTTTATAAGATTCTAAAGCAATATGATTTAAGCGTATCCGATAATGACCTCGCCATAAATTAGGAACTTCCTCAACTGTAGCTAAAATATTACGTTGCTTTAAATTTTTACGAATCGCATTCATTGAAGCTTCATAAACATATATCTTAGCTTCATGTTGTAAAGCAATAGATTGTTCATGTTGTCGCCAATGATAAAGTACTTGCGGAATATGTTTAACTGATGGTTTTAATAGCGATGCTCGTAAAATTAAGTCGTGATCTTGTGAACCTTCCATTGCAACATCTAACTGTCCTATTTGTTGCATTAAAGCTCGTCGATAAACAACAAAATGACCGATATAATTGCTTGACAACAAAGTTTCTGGTGACCAACTAGGTTTAAACAGATGCATATAACGCAAGTTATTTGGCGAAATCATATCACGGTCAGAATATAAAACATCAGTTTGTGGTTGTTTACGTATTTCATTAGCTACCGAATACAGTGCGTTTGGTGCCAGTCGATCATCATGGTCTAAAAAAGCAATATAATTACCTCTTGCCATTAAAATCCCTTGATTTGTTGCTTTACAAATTCCTTGATTTTCATCAAAGCGATAGAGGCGCAATCTTGAATAAGACGCTACTAAAGTTTGCAAACAATTTAATGTTTCTAAATTTTGACTGCCATCATCAATTAAACATAATTCCCAATCAGGATAAGATTGAATTTGAACTGAATAAATACATTCACGTAAATATTGCGGATCAGTATTAAAAACTGGAGTTATAATACTAAAAAAAGGACGGTTTTGCCATGAAAGCGCATCGTAATATAATTGTTGCCAAGCGTGCAAAGTTAAAAAACCATGATGAAATAACCAAGCTTGATATTCAATCCATTCGCTAGATGCCCAACGTTTCAATTCTACTTCAGAAGGTTGGTAAGTCGAGGTATTATTGCGATTAAACCACTTTGTAATTTGTTTTAGCATATTCATATTTTGTCATTTAATGGTACACATATTTTCCGTTTAATCAACTTTCTAATAACAATTTAACGCTACTTAATTGGTACAAAATCCTTAAATATATTTCTATATGATATTTTTTAAATACATAATTATGTTAAAATTATTTGAAATTATATCATTTTTAATTTTTATGGTAAATTGAAGTAACAATAGCTTTTAAAAAATTTTAGCTAAAAAAATATTATCATAAAAAATCAAGGAAATTATTTAATATTTGTTTCTTAACTAAAATTTTTGTAACTATCTACCAATTAAAGCTTTTAAATGCGAAAAATTTTGACATGATTGATGCGCTTCGTTCCTCAATACTACATTTTATATGTATTTCTTGGTAAATAGTTACAAATTTTTATTAAATTGAAAATGTAATTAAGTTTATAAAATCTGACAATATCAGACATGATTGATGCGCTTCGTTCCT
>JAGLFE010000345.1 GCA_023144675.1 Thiomargarita sp.
AATTACTTTATTATTAGCCGAGCGGAATTTAGCGGAAAAAGTTGAAGTAGAAATAACTGCTCAAAATACTTTAGAAAATGGTGAACTTAGCCAAGATATTATTCATAGTCAAACTCAAGCAATTATTAGCAAACGCACTATCATTTTTGAAAACTATGATGCAGAGAATAATCTTTATACTTACCGTTTGCAGGCAACTGTGATTAGTCAATAGTTCTAATTTAACCTGAATTGTAACTATCTGCCAATTAAACTTTAAATGCGAAAAATTTTAACACGATTGATGCGCTACATTCTTCAGCAGCATCCTACATTTTATACGTATTTCTTGATAAATAGTTATCCTAATTTTTATTCAACACTATTTGCTTCAGAACTATCATCAAGTTCAAAACGCAATACTTCTGCTATGGTGTGAAAAGAACCAAAAACTACAATTCGATCACCTGCTGGTAATTTATCAAGTAAAATTTTATACGCTGTGTTTATAGAATTATAAGTATTAACTTGGGTGATTTTCAACATTGCTAACGGTTCGCTTAATTGTTCAATTGTTGCAGCACGTGGTACATTTAAGGTGGCAATATGCCAGCAATCAATGACTGGTTGCATAATTTTAAATACTTCGCCAATAGCCTTGTCTTTTAACATACTGACCAGCGCATGAGTTTGAGCTTGACAAGTTTGTTGTTGCAACGACTCGACTAATTCATGCGCCGCTAATGGATTATGCGCCACATCTAATATGCGCACGATTTTACCCGTTAAAATTTGAAAACGCCCTGATAAATTAGCAGTTTTTAAACCTTGATTAATAGCAAGTTTGGGTATTTCAAACGATGAATTTTGATTCAATAACTGTATAACCATCAATACTCCCGCCGCATTTTGTAATTGGAAATGCCCCTTTAAGTTAGGCAAAGTTAAATTGGAAAAACCAACTTCTTGATTAGAATTCCAATCCCAATTATTATCTCGTTTTTGATAACTAAAATCACGGTTTTGGCAATATAAAGTCGTTGGTAATTGTTGCGCATGCTTAATCAAACTTTGAGGAGGCTTGGGGTCTGAACATACTGCCGAATGTTGCGGTCTTAATATTCCAGCTTTTTCAAAACCAATAGTTTCCCGATCAGTACCAAGCCAATCAGTGTGATCAATTCCAATAGCCGTTACTAATGCAATATCGGCATCAAAGACATTAACTGCATCTAACCTTCCACCCAATCCCACTTCTAAAATTGCTATATCTACTCGATGGCGATTAAAAATTAACATCGCTGCTAACGTTGCAAATTCAAAATAAGTTAGTATCAATTTACCACGCGCTGTTTCAATTAAATCAAATGCTTGACAAATTTCTTGTTCATTAACTGCGGTATTATTAATACAAATGCGCTCGTTGTAATCCAATAAATGAGGAGAAGTATAACGCCCAACCTGATAACCAGCCGCTGATAAAATGGCATCCAATAAAATAACACTGGAACCTTTGCCATTTGTACCTGCTACCGTAATAATTGGAAAGGCGGGAGACAATAAAGATAAATTTTGCGCAACAATAGCAATTCTATCCAAACCTAGGTTAATTTCTACTGGATTTAATGAATTTTGCCAATCCAGCCATTGTTGTAAAGTGCTAAAGTGCATATTATTCTAAGTATATAAAGCTAAAATGCGCAAACATTGTTCCCGATGTTGTTCACCACTAGCTGGTTTTATTATATGTGTCGCCAGTTTTAAGCCATATTCTACTTTTTGCTGTTCTGCGATTAATATCCACAAACAAAGTTGCGATAAAGTAGATTCTATATTGCTAGATAAAGTATTTCCATCAAGCCAAACAGTGGTGGCATTTAAATCGGTAAATTGCTTAACCATCCAATCCTGTTCCCGAGCAACAGCTTTCCAATCAATATGACGTGGAGAATCGCCTAATTGGTAGTTTCGATGCCCCATAAAATCTTCATTTCCTTCTTTAAATAAATTTCCAGTTCCCAATCTTTCATATTGTTGCCCTGAAGGCAGATTTTGATTACCTAGCGGTCGTGGATAAACCCAAGTTGACATATCCAAATAAATATATGACCAGGCATGAAATAATCCAAATGGAAAGCGAGTATAAAGCATGAATTTTCCCAAAGAAATACTTCCACGCTTGCTGGTATTAGTTGGAATTTCAATTTGGACACGCTGATTAGCGGCAATATTGATAAGATTATTGATATAAGTATGGCTTGAACTTAAATGTTTCAATTGTAAAACTGAATCCGTTGTCCACACTAGCGAATTACGTATAATCGGTTTATTATTTTCTATCCATAATTGAAATTGTACCGTTTCCCCAACAAATACGGGCTTAACTTTCCCTGTCGCTATTTTTAGTCCTATCAACATCTGATGAGTATGCAACAGCGATATCATTGCCATACTTCCCAGCAAAAAAGTAAGCGCATAACCCATACTATTATTATAGTTAATAGCACCTAACAGCATCGCAAATAAAATTAAAGTGAATAATAAACCCGATTGCGTAGGTAAAATGAATATTTGATGCCGTTTTAGGATAATAAATTCTGATTGAGGAATATTAGCTTTTCTTGATGAAAAAAAACTTTTTAGTGTTTGCATAATTGGTAGTTTTTGTTAAGTTCGTATTTGAATAATATACGTGTTCATTTTTTCTTGCTTTTTTTTATCTTTTGTTTTATAGTTTGTAATTATCTACCAAGAAGTAAGTTTGTTTGAAATATCAAATCTAAAACTTTGGACTCCGAAACTTTTTCATTTCTATACAAAACCTTGTTTTAAAATTTAGTTGGTAGATAGTTACATTTATTTTTAATTGATGATGCGCTCTAGTAAAGAAGCTAAAAATATTCAAATTATGTCATATCAAATCACTTCAGCGATACTAGGATTACTATTAGCCAGCATAATTCTATGGTTAATTCGTCGTGATCTTTTACATTCCCATCACGCTTTATGGTGGATATTAATTGCTTTGATGGTAATGCTTTTAGGAATTTTTCCCAAGATGATTGATTGGTTAGCAACAATATTGGGAGTTCATTATCCACCAACTTTGCTATTTATTCTTGGGATAGGTATGATTTTAGTGAAAGTGATTAGTATTGACTTGCACCAATCAGATATAGAAAGAAAAATGCGACGATTGGCACAAAGGTTAGCTATTTTGGAACAAGAGCAAGCAAATAAGTAAAATGTGAATATTTAATGGTTAATTACTAATAATTATTTTATTAACAATAAACCATTTACTAATTCACAATTGCTAAACTAAATACTATCAGTTCTAAAAACTAACTATTTTAATAGAACCTAGAATTCTAAAGCTTTACGTCTTCTTTCCATCATTTCACCAACAATAGGTCGTAAAATAATTTGCATTGCAAAACCCATCTTGCCACCTGGTACAACTAAAGTATTAGGACGAGACATAAATGAATCATGAATCATGGAAAGCAAATAAGGATAATCTTGATCACGATATTTATTAAAACGAATTACGACTAAACTTTCATCAGGGCTAGGAATATCACGTGCAATAAATGGGTTGGAAGTATCAACTAAAGGCACTCGTTGGAAGTTAATATGGCTATTAGTAAATTGAGGCGTAATATATTGCACATAATCTGGCATCCGACGTAAAATAGTATGTGTAACCGCTTCAGGTGAATAACCTCGTTCTCCCACATCACGGCTAATTTTTTGAATCCATTCTAAATTAACGCTAGGTACAACACCAATTAATAAATCAACCCACTGGGCAACATTAACTTCGGCTGTGTTTACGCCACCATGCAAACCTTCGTAAAATAGCAAATCGGTATCAAGTGCAATATCTTCCCAATCCGTAAACGTTCCTGGATCTTGATTATAAGGTTCTGCTTCTTCTTCATTATGCAAATACTTACGGGATTGACCTTCTCCAGTAGCGGAATATTTATGAAATAATTCTTCTAATTTATCAAATAGATTCGCTTCTGGACCAAAATGACTTAAATCTTTTCCTTGTTCTTCTGCTGCTATCACAGCTTCTTTCATGCCTTTACGATCATAACGATGAAAACTATCGCCTTCAATAACGGCTGAATTATATCCACCTCTGCGAAATATTTCCTCAAAGGCTTTTTTCACAGTCGTAGTTCCAGCTCCAGATGAGCCGGTGATAGAAATAACGGGATGTTTAACTGACATTAGTTGCTCCTAATTGTTTTAGAAATAATAAAATTATTTTACATAATGTCCAACAATACGAGGCTTACCACCAACTATTCCTGGGATAATTCTAATATGTTGATCTAATAATTTTTATTTGTATAAATTTAAGTAATTCTCATATTTATTATAAAATTCGCATATATATTATACCAAAGAAATACCCTAACAGTCTTACCCACAGATAAAAAAAAGCTCAATACTAAAAAAACATAGGTATATTCTTTCAATATCTTATGATATATCAAATTTATACAAGCTTTTTAGTAATTGTTCATAATAATGTTTATATCAATTATCTAAATTAAAATAAATTAAAAATTTGGTAGTCCTGAACAAAGTAGTGTTATATAATATAATTTTGAAGAAGAATGAGGTAAAAATGAATTGTCCAAA
>JAGLFE010000346.1 GCA_023144675.1 Thiomargarita sp.
TCACCATGAATTAATAATGGGATTTGTTCAGCTTGCATGAGTTCTAAAACTGCCCAAACATTATGTAAATCAGTTACTCCAGCATCAGAATTGGTGGTAGCTCCTGCTGGATAATATTTGACGGCGATAATCTGTTCAATTTCTTTTAATTTTTTTATTTCAGTAACAGAAGTATTATCAGTTAAATATAAAGTCATTAATGGTTCAAAGTTGCTATTAGTTAAAGCGGCACAGATTCGTTGCCGATAATCTAAAGCTTGTGAACAGGTAATAATGGGCGATTTTAAATTTGGCATAATTATAGCTCGTTTAAAGCAGCGGGCGGTTGCTGAAACAACGCTAGCCATATTTACCCCATCACGTAAATGCAAATGCCAATCATCTGGTTTAGTCAAGGTTAAAAAGGACATTTTTTAAATATTAATAGTAATTTTGGTTAATTATGTTCAGGAGTATTATGCCGATAAGCCAATAGCATTAAAACAATTCCCATAATTAACATTGGTAAACTTAATAATTGTCCCATTGTCATCCATTCAAAAGCAATAAACCCTAAATGTGCATCTGGAACCCGTACAAACTCAATCAAAAACCTAAAAAAACCATAAGTAATTAAAAAAAGTCCTGAAACTGCCATTATAGGGCGAGGTCGTTTAGAAAATAGCCATAAAATACTAAATAAAATTACGCCTTCCAATAGCATTTGATATAGTTGCGAAGGATGTCTAGCTAAATTGTCCACATGTGGAAATACCATACCCCAAGGCAAATCAGTGGGACGACCCCAAAGTTCGCCATTAATAAAATTCCCAATCCGACCAGTGCCTAAACCAATTGCAATTAAAGGTGCAATAAAATCCGTAATTGCAAAAAAACTATGATTAATTTTCCGCCCATAAAACCACATTGCAACTAAAACTCCGATAAATCCGCCATGAAATGACATTCCACCTTGCCAAATTTTAAAAATATTAAGTGGATAGGATAAAAAAGTGAAAAAATCATAAAAAAGAATATAACCTAATCTACCGCCAATAATTACGCCCAAAGCACCATAAAAAATCAAGTCGCTTAGTTGTTCCGCATTTACAATGGGACTCCAGCTATTTTGCATACGCTTTGAACCTAGCCACCAAGCAGCGGTAAAACCAATTAGGTACATAATACCGTACCAATGAATTTTTAACGGTCCAAGTTGGAGTAAAACTGGGTCAATATCAGGGTAAATAAACATATATTTATTAAAGTTAAAATTTATTTTTCAGTGGTTGCAAAACAGTTCTTAGTCCAATGCCATGCTCGACCAATAATATTGGTTTTTAATTCCTCATTCATTGCTAAAGCAAAGCTTGAATCATATATTTCAAGCCATGAACAATCTAATTGCATTTGTTGCGTTTTATAAACTCGGTATAAAATTTCGCCTTTATTGCTGTTATTATTATGTACGCTTGCGAAAACACCGCCAATACAACTTTTCTGCTTTTTACATAATTTATGCACGGTTTGTTCGGTAGTATTTGGAATTAAATATAACGGTGCATTTTCAGTTTGACGATGTATAGTGTAACTTACCATGCCATTTTCTATTTGGGTTAAAATAGCGGAAAACATTCGAGTAGCTATTTTTCTATTTTCAGTAAATTCTTTAATTTTATCTGGTTGTAAATTGCTGGGTGGTTCTTTTATTGAATTGGTAGCACAACTGGCTATTATAACTAAAGCGACTAAAGTAAATAAGTATTTTTTCATTATTAAATAAGGCTTTCAATTTAAAATATTGGTAGTCCTAAACAAAGTAGTGAT
>JAGLFE010000347.1 GCA_023144675.1 Thiomargarita sp.
TTTTTCTCGAATCGGAATTATGAGGTTATTTGGGGTGATGAAGGGGAAATTCGGAGTTTTCAGGATCGATGGAGTGGTGGGATTCATCATTATATTGATTGGTTGAAGGATCGGGTGGTGGAAATGCACCGTATTTTGAAATCAACTGGCTCTATATTTTTGCATTGTGATTGGCACGCTAATTCTTATATTCGAGTGTATATTTTGGATAAAGTTTTTGGGGAAGAGAATTTTAGGAATGAAATTATTTGGTGTTATAGTACAGGAGGAAGAGCGACAAAATTTTACCCAAAAAAACATGATATATTATTTTGGTATTCCAAATCCAAGAAATATAGCTTTTACTACAATAACGTTGCTGTAGAAAGAGATACATCAACAATGCACGAACCTATATTATATGATAGTAAAGGAAAACCTTACCAAAGAAATATAAAAAATGGTAAAGAATACAAATATTATCTTGATAAAGGTGTTCTACCCAATGATTGGTGGACAGATATACAAGCTTTGAATCCATCTGCTAAAGAACGTATCGGCTATCCAACCCAAAAACCTGAAAAACTACTTGAAAGAATTATTCTATGTGCAAGCAATGAAGGCGATATAATTTTAGACCCATTTGTAGGCGGTGGTACAACAATTGCTGTTGCTGATAAGCTTAAAAGACAATGGTTAGGAATAGACCAATCCGTGCAAGCAATTAAGGTTTCAGAACTTAGGTTACAAAAACAACAAGATTTATTCTCGATTCCTTTTATTGTACAACTACACAAATATGATTACGATAACCTACGCTATTCTGATGCTTTTGAATTTGAAACCTGGATTATTCAACAGTATAATGGTACTCCAAATACAAAACAACGTGGTGATAAAGGTATAGATGGTAAAAATCGTGATGGTGTGCCGATTCAAGTTAAACGTTCGGATAATATTGGACGCAATGTAATTGACAATTTTGTTTCAGCAAGTAAACGCTTTGATAAAAATTTATTTAATAAAAATCAACAATATAATAAAACTATAGGTTATATTATAGCTTTTAGTTTTGGCAAAGGTGCGATTCAGGAGGTCGCTCGGTTAAAAAATCAAGATAACTTAATAATCCAACTCATTACAGTAGAAGAAATTGTTCCAATTGCTAAAAAACCAAAATTAAATGTTAGATTTAAAGATTTAGGTTTAAATAATAAAAAATTGCGGGAAATAGAATTTATTGCCATTGGAGAATCAGAAGCTGGAATTGAGTTTTATGCTTGGGACTTTGATTATAATAAACAAAAAGGTTTTAAAGCTCTTATTATAATTGACAAACAAGGTAAACAAATTCACAAGTTTAAAACTGGTGATTATCAAATTGCGGTGAAAGTTGTGGATAATGCTGGTTTAGAAAATTTGGAAGTGGTTAAATTGAAGATTAATGGTGAAGTAAAAGAGTAAATGAAGAATTAACTAAAAATATGAAATATAGCAAAGCTAATATACTTATTATCGTCCTTGACAGTAATAATTAGTTTGGAGTTCATAATTTTGAACTCCAAAAAAATTACACTTTAGTCCTTATTAATCAACAGCAACTTCTGCATTTCTCTCTTGGATGAGTTTATATTCTTCTGCGACTAAATAGTTAATCACTTGCATCATATTTTTGTAACCTTTAGAAATGGTACCACCAAGACGATATTTACCATTAACAAATATAATTGGAACACCTCTAATTTTGTAATTTTTAGTTGTATCATAGGCTTTATTAATATTAGTATCTAAACTAAAAGAATTATGAAACGAATTGTTAAATTGCTCTTTCGTAATACCGCCATGTTTAACAAAAAAATCTCGTATTGCTTCCTCAGTGTAAATGCTTCTTTTTTTATCATGTAAAGCCGCAAATAAAGGAATATGGATTTTATCTAAAATATCCAGTTCTTTAGCCACAAAATAAGCTTTAGCTAAAGGCATATACTTATCATTTTTATTATAAACCGCAGGCATTTGAACTAAATCTACATATTCAGGCATTTGTTCTTCACGCCATTGACTTAAATAACCTTGTTCAAAGGAATAACAATGGGGACAAGTGTACCAAAATAACTCCAGCACTTCAACTTTATCAGGATTGCCAGTTGTTTGTGGTGATTCAAGTATTTGATAATCACCAGCAAAAGGATTTTCAGTTTCAATGGGTTTAGGTTCAATAACAGTTTTTGGTAAATCATTAGTTGCTACATAAAATCCACTCACAACAAATGGATTATCTTTTTCATCAGCTATTACCGTATTTAGAAAAAGTAATTGACTAGCAAATAAGCAAATTAATATTGTTTTAAACGATAAAAACATAATATTTGTCCTCTTTTTTTATAAAAAGTTAAGGAATAAAGAAAATGAATTATCTTCCTTTATCCATGAGTTTAAAATTATTGTAAACTTTGTAAATAATTAGTAACAGCTTCTATTTCACCAGTAGTCATTTTTGTAGCAATATCAGTCATAATCGAAGCATTATCGGCAGTACGAGTTTTGTTTTTATAATCATTCAACTGTTTTTTAGCGTAAGCTCCATGTTGTCCACCAATAGCTGGATAATTACTAGCAGGATTACCTTTACCCTGTGGTCCATGACAACCACTACAAGCTGGTACGCCTGCCACTGTATTACCGCCAAGATATAGTTTTTCTCCTTGTTTTGCTGAGTTTTCAACAACTGGCGAAGGTTTAATCGTTTGAGATGAAAAATAAGCCGCTAAATTTTGTCGATCTTCTTCAGTTAGTGCCATAGACATCGGAGCCATTACAGGATCAGTCCGTGTGCCATTTTTAAAATTTTCTAATTGTTGAATAATATAATTAGGGTGCTGACCGGCTAACTTTGGAAATGTTGGAACAAAACTATTTCCAT
>JAGLFE010000348.1 GCA_023144675.1 Thiomargarita sp.
ATCACCTACGTAGGTAGTTACGAATGGATAAGGTAAAATCATAGCTAAACTAAGCTTTTACCCTTTTTATTACATAAATTAATATTATTTTGACCCCAATTACTCTAAATTTTATAACGAGTTCGTCCCATTTTTGGTTCTTTTTTGACACTAGAGCGTCTGAGCAGGCATTCCCACGCTGGAAGCATGGGAACGAGGTTAAACGAGGTTAAAAAATTGTATTAATTATACTGATATGTTTGATGAGGTATGCTTTTAATGGAAATAGAAGGACAAGACAAATTAGAAGGTGAGGAAGAATCAGGTGGTATTTATCCAAACGCAACTGTTAAAATATCTAAAGAACAATTTAGTGTCTACGATTTGAAAAGAAAACATGATAAACGTAATAAAATTATTTTACAAACAGATTTCCAAAGAAATGATATATGGGGGATTAAGCAAAAAAGTGAATTAATTGAATCAGTTTTAATGGGCATTCCCATTCCTGTAATGTATTTTTTTGAAGATAAAGATGGTAATAAACAGGTTGTTGATGGTCGGCAAAGATTAAATACTTTTTTTAATTTCATTAATGATGAATTTAAATTAAAAAATTTGAATATCTTAGAAGAACAAAATAATAAATTTTTTAAGGATTTAGAACCATTTTTTCAAGGATTGATAGAAGATTATCAATTGTCAATTTATGTTATTCAACCACCTACTCCAGAAAAAATCAAATTTGATATTTTTGATAGAGTTAATCGTGGAGGTACAAATTTAAATCATCAAGAAATGCGTAATGCTTTATATCAAGGTAAAGCAACAGATTTATTAAATAAATTAATCGTATTAAAATGTTTTGAAGATGCTACTGGTAAAGGCATAAGCGGTAAAAGGATGAAGGATAAATATTTAGCGTTACGGTTTTTATCTTTCTATATGCTATATGAAAGTTGGCTAGGTAATATAGAATACAAAAGTGATATTGATGATTTTTTGGCTAAAACCATGGAATTTATTAATAAATTAGATTATGAAAAAATTACGAAACTAGAAAAAATATTTATCACTGCAATGCAAAATAGCTATAAAATTCTTGGTAAAAATGGATTTAGATTTGCCGAAAAAAACAAGTCTATTAGACCAATTAATATGGCGTTATTTGAAGTTATAGCATATTTGTTTAGTAAAATTGAAAGCTTTGATAAAAATATAGCCAAAAAAGCAGTTGAATCTCTAAAACAAGAATTTGATACAGGTAAAACTTTTCTAATCAATATGGATGGTTCGGTTAATGTTGCTTATCGTTTTAATAAAGTAATAGAATTAAGAGAAAATATTTTATGATAAATAATTTAAAAATCAAACAGTTTAAATGTATTGATGACGAGAATTTTAATTTTAAGAATTTAACTATTTTAACTGGTTTAAATTCTGCTGGAAAATCTTCAGTTATTCAAAGTATTTTATTAATGTCTCATTATTTCGGTGAAAATAAATTTCTAACGGAAAATATAATTAGTTTTACTATAAATAGTAATAGATATTTGAATTCTAAAGAATTTTCTATTAATTTGAATGATGCTTGTTTGACTAAAAATATTGACGAAACAAATAAGCAAGGTAGTTTAGCAGATTTTACCAATGAACAAGATATATTTCATATAGATGCCAATAGAATAGGTCCAGAAGAACTAGCTTCATATAGTAGTGAAAATAAAATTGGTAAACATGGCGAATTTATTTTTAGTTATTATGAACAGAATAAAACTAAATCTATTAAAAAATCTTTAATTAAAACTGATAGTTCATCTACATTACAAACCAATGTCGATTATTGGTTAAGTTATATTTTAGATGTGGAAATGGAACTAACTACAGAAAGAGTTACTTCCAATCATGTAAAAGTTAGTTATAAATTTGATAAACTTTCAACAATATCACCAGATAGCTTAGGTGCTGGAACTAGCTATATTGTTAAGATTTTGATAGTTTGTTTATTAGCCAAACAAAATAATACTTTACTTATCGAAAATCCAGAAATTCATTTGCATCCAAAAGCTCAAGCTAAACTTGGGGAATTTTTTGCTTTTATTGCAAGTAACGGTGTCCAAGTTATTTTAGAAACTCATTGTGAACATGTAATCAATCAGATTAGATATGAAGTATACAAACATCGTATTAAGAATGATGATGTAGTCATTTGCTATAAGGAAGATTCAAGAAAACCCTTTGAAAAAATAGAAATTAATGAAACTGGACATTTTATTAGGGAAAATAAGGAAGCTAGTGGTAATTTTCCTACTGGTTTTTTCAATTCAACTTTGAAAGAACTTTTGGAAATAGGGTGATGGAATATACTATTGTTTTAAGTGATGAATTATTGAAAGCATATTATTATTTTAAAAATTCCCAACCTGCCAAGCAAGATACTATAGAAAATCTATTTAAATACTATATTTCAGGACATTTAACCAATTGTAAACAACTAGAAGACATTGGAATAAAAGATGATTCCTTAAAACAACAATTAGCACAAGAAGGTTATATAAAACAAACTTTGGAAGAGCTTTGTGAGAAAACCATATATAAATTCATCCTAAATACAGAAAGAGATGATTACCCTTATATAAATATTAATTCTGATAGAATGGAAAGGAATTTCACTGCAACCTATGGTAAAAAGGAAAGCCGTAATAAAACCATTGAGCATATGAAGGCATTATGCAAAAATGCTAGCACTATTGTTATATATGATAGGTTTATAAATGATAAAGTTATTCAAGAAATTGCTAAAATCTTTCCAAAAAAAACATTAAATATATTTTATAAAGATAAACAGTTATCTCAAGAACAAATAAGCAAATTTTTAAAAAAGATATGTAAAAACTGGACAGTGAGAAAAGATACAAAATCTGCTTATAATGATTGTCATGATAGATATTTGTTAATTGATGACCAAATAGAAATTATCTTGACCAGTGGATTTGATTACTTGTTTGATGAAAATAAAGATTTTACCTATATTGTTAGAA
>JAGLFE010000349.1 GCA_023144675.1 Thiomargarita sp.
CCTGATTTAAGTGCATTGACGAGCTTAACCTATTTAGATTTAGGTTATAATTTACTTACGGGTTCTATACCATCATTAAATACACTAAGTGCTTTACAAACTTTAAGATTAGAAAATAATCAGTTAACAGGAGCAATTCCCTCCTTAATTAATCTTAGTAGTTTAAAAGGTCTTTTATTAACAAATAACCAATTAACTGGTCCAATTCCAGATTTAAGTGCATTAGTAAATCTGCAAGCTTTATGGATAGAAAAAAATCAATTAAGTGGTTCTATTCCAAATTTAAGTACTTTAACTAGTTTGATTTCTTTATTTATGAATGATAATCAACTTAGTGGAACAATTCCAGATGTTAGTGCAATTACCACTTTAAATGCTTTTCATTTGGAAAATAATCAATTGACAGGAATAATTCCAGATATTAGTGGATTAAATTTAACTACCTCTAACACAAATTTTGCTTATAACTTGCTATCTGGAGAAACTTTAGGGACTGCAAGTGCCTACGATACTGATTGGGAAGATACACAGACTATACCTCCAACTGGTTTAATTACTACAGTTATATCTGATACTAGCATTAAAATAGATTGGACACCAATTACCTATCAAGCTGACGGTGGTTATTACGAAGTCAAATATAGTACAACATCAGGTAGTTCTTATATTTCAGGTGGCATAACCGCAGATAAAACCGCAACAACTCATACTGTTACTGGTTTATCGGCAGGTACACAATATTATTTTATTATAGAAACTTATACCCCAACTAATGTCAATAATCAAAGTGATGTAACTAGCATTCCCAGTGTTGAAGTTACTGCGACAACAACGGGAACATCAGTTTGTACAACTCAAAGTGAAATTCCTCAAGCTGAATGTGATACTTTGGTTGTTCTTTATACCAGCACTAATGGTGCAGGTTGGACTGATGTGGCAACTAACAATTGGACATTAACCACTACACCTTGTAGTTGGACAGGAATTACTTGTAATTCTATTCCGGGAAATGTTACACAAATTGATAGAAATACTCAGAACTTAGCTGGAATTATCCCCGATTTAAGTGCTTTGACTAGTTTAACACATATTAAATTATATTCTAATCAATTAACAGACAGTATTCCTGATTTAAGTGTTTTAACTGCTTTAACTTGGCTTGAATTATCATTTAACCAATTAACAGGTAATATTGATCCTGCTTTACTTCCTACTAGTTTGATACTTCTTCGACTCGGTCACAACCAACTGACAGGGATTATTCCTGACTTAAGTGCCTTTACTGATTTAACACGTCTAAGATTACAATCTAACCAACTAACAGGAGCTATTCCTGATTTAAGTATTTTAACAAATTTATTTGCTCTTGATTTAAATAGTAACCAATTGATAGGGAATATTCCTGATTTAAATACTTTAACTAATTTAACATATATTTGGTTGAATAATAATCAATTAATCGGTAGTATTCCTGATTTAAGCAAGTTAACAAATTTATATATGCTTGGTTTACATAATAACCAATTGAGTGGAACTATTCCCAATTTAAGTTCGCTTCCATTGGCTGTTGGGAAAACAGATTTAAGTCGCAATGCTTTCACTGCTGAAACAGGTACTAGTGCAACAGATGAACAATCTAATTGGGCAGATACCCAAACTATTCCACCAATTCTTTCAGATCCAACGGTATTATCCGATACTAAAATTAAAATTAACTGGACTCCAATTATTTATACCGATAATGGTGGCTATTACCAAGTTAAATATTCTACCAATAAAGGTGGACCATATACAGATGCTTTATCCACAACTGATGATAAATTGGCTAGTGATTATACTATTACTGGCTTAACTCCAGCTACAACTTATTATTTTGTAGTCGAAACATTTACTCCAAAATATTGGGTTCAACAAAATGATATAACGAGTATTTTAAGCGAAGAAATTATCCAGACAACCCTTTCTTCCACTACTTGTTCTTCAGCTATCGTAGTAACGAATTCTAATAACAGTGGCACTGGTTCATTACGCCAAGCAATTGTAGACCTTTGCACTGCTGGAACTATAACTTTTGATAGTAATTATATCATTACACTTATTAGCCAGTTAGTTATCAATAAAGATATGACTATTAATGAAACTGGGAAAAATATAAGGATTGATGGCAATACTAGCACTAGAGTATTAAAAATAAATGACGGTACGGTTGAATTAAATAACTTAACTATTACAAATGGTTATGTATTAAATAATAGAGGTGCTGGTATTCTTATCGAAAACAGCAGTGTAAACCTAACTATTAACAACAGTATTTTTGATAATAATTTTGTGGAATGTAATGATGGAGAAATTCATGGTGGTGGTGCTATTAACAATGTTGGAGGAAATTTAATTGTCAATAATAATACATTCTCCAATAATCAGGCAACAAATGTGGATGGACGTGGTGGGGCAATACGTTGTGTGAATGATTGTACAACTGTAATCAATAATAGTACTTTTTTTGGAAATAATGCTAATAAAGGTGGTGCTTTACGAATTGCTGGCAGTTCTGGAAATAATGTAACCGTTAATAATAGTACCTTCTATAATAATTTTGCTGATGTAAGAGGTGGAGCAATTAGTAATATGGAAGGTACCACAACGATTAATAACAGTACCTTTTCACATAATAAGGCAATTACCAATGGACCAGGCGGTATCTATAATAGTACTGGAGCTATATTAAATCTGAAAAATACAATTATTGCGAATAGTGATGGATTTGATTGTGAAAATTTAGGTACAATTCCTACCAATATCAACAATTTAATTAAAGATGGAACTTGTTCTGCATCTATTACTAGTGATCCACTATTAAACCCATTAGCAAATAACAGTGGATTAACTCAAACGATGGCTTTGCAAACAGGTTCTCCAGCCATTGATGCAGGTGATAATGCAACTTGTTTGCTCACTGATCAACGAGGAATTATCCGTCCTCAAGGTGCTGCTTGTGATATTGGTGCTTATGAAGTCGCACTACTATGCGTTGTTCAAACTGATATTCCTCAAGCTGAATGTGATGCTTTGGTTGCTCTTTATACCAGCACTAATGGTGTAGGTTGGACTGATGCGGCAACTAACAATTGGACATTAACCACTACGCCGTGTAGTTGGACAGGTATAACTTGTAGTGGAGGATTTGTTACTGAAATTGACAGAAATACCCAAAATTTAACTGAAATTATCCCTGATTTAAGTAATTTAACCAGTTTGACCGACCTTTATTTGAATGATAACCAATTAACTGACAACATTCCTGATTTAAGTAATTTAACCAGTTTGACCGACCTTTATTTGAATAATAACCAATTAACTGGCAATATCCCTGATTTAAGTAATTTAACCAGTTTGACCGACCTTTATTTGAATGATAATCAATTAACTGGCAATATTCCTGATTTAAGTAATTTAACCAGTTTGACCGACCTTTATTTGAATAATAACCAATTAATTGGGATTATTCCTAGCTTACCAACCAGCCTAACAAGTACGGATTTAAGCTACAATGCTTTCACTAGTGAAATAGATGGAACTGCTACAATTGAAGACCCCGATTGGCTAACTACTCAAACTATACCTCCAACAATAGATTTAGGTACAATACCTTCCTCTGACACTAGCATTCAAGTTAATTGGACACCAATTGCTTATCAAACCGATGGCGGCTATTATGAAGTTAAATACAGTACAACTTCAGGAAGTGGCTATGTTTCAGGATGTATAACAGCGAATAAAACGGCAAATACTTGTACCGTAACGGGATTGTTAGCGGGAACAACCTATTATTTTGTCATAGAAACCTATACGCCCGCAAATGTTAATAATCCAAATGATTTGACTAGTATTGCTAGTCCTGAAATCACTGCAACTACTTTACTTATAGCCCCTAATAATTTAACCGCAACCGTTAATTCCTCTACGCAAATAACCTTAAATTGGACAGATAATAGCACTGACGAAACGGGCTTTCAGATTGAGCGGGATACTAATTTAATTAATACCACGGTGGCCGATGTTATAACTTACAGCGATACTGGTTTAACTTGCAATACAACTTATAATTATGCGGTGATTGCCACCAATACTTTTGGGGATTCAGTTCCAATTACAGCCACGGCAACAACTCAAGCTTGCCCGCCAATGGTTTTAACTAATTTAACCGCAACCGTTAATTCCTCTACGCAAATAACCTTAAATTGGATAGATAATAGCACTGATGAAACTGGTTTTAAAATTGAGCGGGATACTAATTTAATTAATACCACTGCAGCTGATGTCATAACTTACAGCGATACTGGTTTAACTTGCAATACAACTTATAATTATGCGGTTATTGCCACCAATACTTTTGGGGATGCGATTCCAGTTACAGCCACGGCAACAACTCAAGCTTGCCCGCCAATTGTGTTGAGTAATTTAACCGCAACCGTTGATTCATCCACGCAAATCACCTTAAATTGGACAGATAATAGCACTGACGAAACTGGCTTTCAGATTGAGCGCGATGGCGTTTTAATTAATACCACTGCGGCCGATGTTATAAGCTATATTGATTCGGGACTGACTTGCAATACAACTTATAATTATGCGGTGATTGCCACCAATACTTTTGGGGATTCAATTCCAGTTATAGCTACGGCCACAACTCAAGCTTGTCCTTCTAATCCAACTACAGATGAACCAATTACTACCAAATTTTATAAACTTACAATTAACAAAATTGGTAATGGGAGAATTATTGGCGAAGGCATTGATTGCAATAATGATTGTTCACAATTATTTGAAAATCAAACCATAACTAATTTGACAATAATTCCAAATAATGGTTGGCTATTTGAGGGCTGGAGCGGTGATTGTGATGCCAGCGGTCAGGTGCTGATGAATACTAATAAAAATTGCCTTGCTACTTTTATAGAAGAACATAATTTAAATATCATAAATGATGGGAATGGCATAGTTATAATAAATGAAATCAGTTGTGATACCGATTGTAACCAAAAATATCCTCATGGGACTAATATTAATTTAAATGCAATTCCCAACAATGATTTTATTTTTTCTAATTGGAGTGGTGATTGTGTGAGTAACGATAGCAATCAACAGTTTACACTTGATTTTGATAAAAATTGCACCGTTCATTTTGCCAATCCCAATATCAAACAAGATTCTGAAATAATAACCAGCGATTTGGAAGATGATACAAGCGTTGAGCCACAAAATAATATCCTAAATTTTACCAGTGAGATTATTTCTAATATTGATGAAGATGGGATTTATAATTATTTTATCAGCGTTAATAGCGAAAATCCCGATGATAACTTGACTTTAACGGTATTAAATAAACCAGAATGGCTAGATTTTATTTCTAATGACGATGGCATTGTTGTTTTAACTGGTATATCAACTAAAACCGAAGTCGAATCATACGAAATTATTTTACTAATTGATGATGGTATAACCACTATAGAACAAAGTTTTGAGATAATTGTATTGCCAGTTGAAAATGTAAAAAGTGAATCCGAACCAAATAATTTAATTAATAATACAACATTTGCACCATTATCTTCAGGTTGCCATGTTAATCTTGGGATTATTTCAGTTTCATGTAATGCAGGTGGAATGACTTACCAAGAAACTATTATTGTGGAAAATGATGTAAGTGTTTCTCAGGGAACTTTTGAACGAAATGTGGAAAATAATGGCTTAATGTCTAATATAATTATTGGCTCTAATGCTACCTTAACTGGAGGCAAATTGTCGGGAATAATTACTAATATTGGGACAATTACTGATGTTACTTTTATGGGAATTGAACTTGATGGCGGTATTTTACAGGGGAATATTGTAAATACCAGTCAAGTCGGTGGAATTATTAAGAATGTGGAATTGGCGACAGGAACTATTTTAAGTGGTGGGCTGATAGAAGGAGAAATTAGTAGTAATCCTAGCAATCCAGCGGTAATTACTAATGCCACTATTTTACCTGAAACAATTTTATCTAATGTTCGTTTAAGTCCCACAGTAAAATTGTCAAATAATATTTTATTAGATACAAGTGTAATATTGCCAGTAGAACCTTATACTACTAAAGATTTTGGGTTAGAGGAACAGGTTATTTCCCAATTAGATTCAACAACACTTGCAACTATAGAACCTATGGCCTTATCCACATTTACTGCTAATGATATTGCTATTATTCCAGCGGTTGCACTTAGCAGTTTAAAACCAAGCCAAATAGTTGCTATTAACAAGGAAGCTATAAGTGGATTAACCTCGGCACAATTTCAACAAATTCCTATAGAAACTTTAAGCAGTTTAACCGCCGATAATATGGGCGGACTTACAACTAAAGTAATCAAAAATATAAATTCAGCGCAACTAAAAGCCTTAGATAAAAATGAATTTAAAGCCTTGCCAAATCAGGAAGTGTCTAAATTATTGACAAATTTTAGTTCAGAAATAATTAATCCTTCACAAGCTGTAGAATTGCTTCCAAAAAATTGGGAAATTGACCTAGGTACAGGTGCTTTAACAGTTCCCACTGGAACGAAATTAACCCTAGCGTCGATTGAGAATGGAGTATTTATATCGCCTCTCACCAATTTAAATGCAGGTTTTGGTTTGAGTGGTGGCGGAACATCTTTAATAGTAGGAAGTCGGCGTTCTTTAGCAGCGGAAGATTTGTCCCAGTTCGTACTTTCCCAAAATGAAGCGGGTATTTTATTGGTTGAAGGTACGGGAGAGCTTGCAGGAATTGTGTATTCCTTTATTCCTGATGCCGATAATGCGATTCAGGTTGACACAAATCGGATTCCTATTGGTTTATCCGTAAATGCAGGTGGATTTTATACCATTACTACTCCAGAAGGATTACAGTATGGAGTTATTCCTGCTTCCAAAGACCCAGTTGCAATGAAAAAATCTTTAGGCGCAAGTGATTTATCCATTGGAAAACGTGGCGATGTTGTAGTTGAATTCGCAGTGCAAACTAGACGTGGTGGTTCAAGACAGGTGGTTATTATGGATCCGTTTGTGGAACCTCAGATAGATCGTAGTTGTATTTATGTTATAAATGGGGTGGTAAGTTGTGCTGACGAGCAAGGTGCTAGATTTAAAGTAGTTTATCCCGATGGCACCGCGCAAGCATTTACTCCGACTTTACTTGCTCCTGATATATTTATTGGTTTAGGCATGCAAATTCAAGGAGTCGAGTCTATTATTTTCAATATGGATGGTACTTTTATGGTTACTTTTAAAGGACAAAAATATCGCATTGTTCCTAGTTTTGATGTTGCTTTAATAACGGGGAATATGAATCCAAATATTACAATTAATAATACGGGAACTTTAAATTATATAGTTCCGTTAGCAAATAATAATGCTGGGGAAGTATTAGTCTTTTCTGCCTTTATTGAACCTGTTTTTTAGCTCTCTTTGTTAGAATTATTGTAGAATATTGATTGGGATTTTAAACAATTTTAAAGTTATTGCAAAATATTGATGGATAAACATATACGAACCGTATTATTTGATTTAGATGGTACTTTATTAGATACCGCTCCTGATTTAGCTTATGCAGTTAATAGCGTATTAATTGAACAAAAGCGTAAACCACAGCCTTATGCAGAAATTCGCCCTTGGGTTTCACATGGTGGACTAGTTTTAATTAAACGAGCATTTAATTTAACTGATGACGATCCAAAATTGATTTATTTACGCCAACGTTTTTTAGATATTTATGCTAATAATATTGCTAACAAAACTCGTCTATTTGAAAGTATGGATAAGGTATTAAATAGTTTGGAACAGCAACAAATTAAATGGGGAATTGTAACTAATAAGCCTGCTCGGTTGACAGAACCTTTATTAAAACAGGTTAATTTGGCTGAACGTAGTGCTTGTTGCATAAGTGGTGATACTTTGCCACAAAGAAAACCTGACCCTGCGCCATTATTACATGCTTGTCAATTGATAACAAGTACGCCGAATCAATGTATTTATGTTGGTGATGCTAGCCGTGATATTGAAGCAGGTAATCGTGCCGGGATGCGAACTGTGGCGGCTTTATATGGTTATATTGGTGATCATGAAAAACCAGAACAATGGGGCGCAACTATAATGATTAAAAACCCGATTGATTTGTTGGCTTGGATTGAAAAGGTTAATAATAAATTTGCTTAAAAATACTTGTAAAACCTTGTTGTATGGACGTTGTAACCGAAACTCCGCACGATATTAATAATAAATCAACTCATCAACAACCACACATTTTGCTGCTGGAATAAAAATATTATTTTATAAGCGAAACAATACCTGTTGCTTTATAAGGCATCATGCTCATTTCTTCAACAGGAACTTGTTTTTCCGCAGCTAAAACTAGAAATGGGGTAATTTCGGGTGAATTTTTATCTTGAACCAAAATTCTATCAGGAATACGCCGTAATAAAACCCGAATCGCTTCCCCAATTCCTGGTCGAATTAATTTAATGTCCTTAATTTTATACTTTGCCATTAATTGCTTAATAAAGCTTTGATTAGTTTTTTGCAATTGTTCCCGATTCAAAGGTTTGATAGCTAAATTATTTGGCTTTTCAATATTGTTAATCTCAGCCATTAATTGCTCAATAAACCACACTGATAAATCCGCTTCAGCAAATTCTGAGTAATATTTACACCCGTGAAAATCATCTGCTTCCAAATAATCTTGATTGAGAATAGTACGACTAATCAAGCCATTAATTGTTGCATTTAACAGGGCAGAAGGAATAATATAATCCTCATCAGTAACGGCAAAAGTTGCATAACCACCTATATCCGCGACCGTATAAATATCAGTAGAAATTTGCGTAGCGTATTTTTGATTATACCGCTTAACCCATTTTTGTAATTCTCTAGTAATTCCGCCTTTTCCAGTCCAACCATCAATAAAAACAATATCTTTGCCCTGTTTATCATGTTGAGATAAAATATAACGCAGTGCATTAATATCAATCCCACGATCAAGAATAATGGAAATTGAATAATGTGGCACATTGCGGTTAAATAAATCTTGCAAAGTACGCTTCAATAACACCCCAATCGGAGTGCCAGCCCTAGCAAGTGAAACTAGAACTAAATCATTTTTCTGATTCAATTGATTGGCTAAAACTAAAATATGTTGGGCAAATTTTTGTTTATTTTGGCTTAAAGCGGCGTAAAAAGCGGTTTTATATTGCTTGGAAGGTAGATATTCTTTGGGAATCATTTCACTATAATGCCGACCTTCCAGTTGCATAATTCTTTCCCGTTCCTCAACATCAGTATGATTTATGAGGATAGGTTTTAATAAAAACGAAACATCATTTGGTTTATAACTGCCACAAAACATAGACATATTCCATTAAGTTGCAGGCTTGATAAATAGTTCTATAACTTCACTAGCATAATTTTGAAGTTGCGTTGGCAAATCGTAATTATTTGGCAAACTTGTGGTTTCATAACATAAAATAATGCTGTCATAATTTCTGGGATTATAAAAGAAATTATCAATATTTTCATGATAATTATCCTTAAACAGCAACTTTGCTTCTAAATCATTATCGACATTATACGGAGCGCGACTGGTAGCCTGTACGTAAACTTCCACTTTTCCTTGTTCTAAATATTGGGCAATTAGGTAAGCGGGATACATACATTCCCCAGTGCCTAAAACCAATACTTTTTTATTGCGAAAATGTTCAATATCAATATAGTTTTGGCAAGCAATTTCTATTTTTTGTATCCCAAACCGCCCAAAATTATAGGGAATTATATCATCTAAATCTTTGTCTTGAGTTCCTTGAGCAATACTGGGATTTTGTAGTTGCAAATTAGGTTTCCAATCAAAATTAAAATGCCCTTTATGCAAACTAACACAGCTAATATCAGGCAATTTATGCGGAATCCAATCTAAAATAGCGGCTCCAATAAAATTTTCCACTTGCGGTAATTTTTCTCGCAATGGCTTAACTAAATTGGACAAAGTTTGACCAGTAGAAAATTCATCATCAATCAACACCACATTTTTAACGTTTTCCCGTAAATTGCGTAAATTAGAATCGGGCAATTCATAAATTAAATGCGTGGGAGCATGACTATGTTCTTCTTGAAAATTTAACCAAACTGGCTGCGATAGTCGATGATAAGTAGTATGGATATAGAAAGAATTGGGCAAATTTAAATGATGATAAACTCCATAACCTAATCCTGCTGCCGCTTCTACTAAACCGATGACCATGGTTGGTTCGTTATTCAATAAACTTTTAATTCGTTTAGCTAGTTGTGCGTACACGTTTTCCATAACTGAGGGCTTACTTGGATAACGATGTCCCAGCACTTTACTCACAAAAACAAATCCTCTTTTCTTATTTGGGCGAGAACCAAAGCCGCTAAGTTCATTGAGAAAATTATGATTCTCAGTTGTAATATTTAAATTACCCGTTTTAAGATTAATCTGCATTTGTGCGTTACTTATCATAAATGAATGCTGAAGTTTTTTGTTGAATAAGATTTTTTTATTTTTCTAAATTCATGGTTTAATTTAAGGCAATAATCCCACTTGATTTAAGCCCATATTTTCTGGTAATCCGCTCATAATATTCATATTTTGAATTGCTTGTCCCGCCGCACCTTTTACCAAGTTATCAATAACGGCTGAAATAATAAGTAACCGATTATTTTCTGGTGGATGGTGAATAGACAGTTGGCAAATATTAGTACTGCGTACATTACGGGTTTCAGGATGGGATTTTAGCGGTAAAATATCCACAAAGGGTTTATTTTGATAAAATTCTAACAAAATAGTTTGAATTGTTGCTAAATCTACATCTTGTAATAATGTTGCGTATAAAGTCGCTTCAATACCTCTTATCATTGGTACTAAATGCGGAACGAAAGTAAATTCAACTGGATTATCAGCATGAATATTTAAAATTTGGCAAATTTCTGGCCAATGACGATGCCCTGAAATATTATAAGCTTTAAAACTTTCACCAACCTCGCTCATCAAAGCACCTACATTAGCTTTACGACCAGCTCCACTGCTACCTGATTTTACATCTGCGATTAAACGTTGCGTATCTATAATTTTAGTTTGCAACAAAGGAATTAAACTTAATAAAATACCTGTGGGGTAACAACCTGGATTGGCTACTAAATTAGCTTTAGAAATTTCAACTTGATTGATTTCTGCTAAACCGTAAACTGCATCAGCTAATAATTCTGGGCAACTATGTTTCATGCCATACCATTTTTCCCAAACTGCTACTTCTTTAAGTCTAAAATCGGCTGATAAATCAATAACTTTAATATTTTTTTCCAGCAAAGTTGGCACAGTTTTCATAGCCACACCGTTTGGAGTTGCAAAAAAAACAAAATCGCATTGGCTAAAATCAGTTTGGCTAGGGTTGCTAAAGTTTAAAGCATAATGTTTTCTTAGATTGGGAAATAAATCACTCACCGCTTTGCCAGCTTCGGCACGCGAAGTTACAATTTCAACTTGTGTATTGGGATGGTTGGTCAGTAAACGCAATAATTCCACTCCAGTATAACCAGTGCCACCAACAATACCAATTTTTATCATTTAAAAAGTCTCCATAGATAGTAAATTCAATACTTTATAAATAAAACAGTGTGTATATAATTATCCCCAGATTTTACCAATCCAAGATTTCTTTTTCCAAGTTGGATTTATACCTTGTTTTATCAAGAAAGGTGCGTAACGTTTATCTGAAACCATAATATGATTTTTTAACCACTTCCTAAGAAAAGCCATGAGTTCGAGACTCAGTTCTTCTGTTTCGTTCTGAATTTTATAGTTAATATCCATTACTTGTTGTGTAAGTTCGGTATGTTGTTGCTTATGCTTTTCATAATCAGGATAAGAAAATATACGAAATAAACTTTCTTCCACGGCAAAATGAATAATTGTATATTCTACTAATTCATTGAGAATTTCTTTAACCACCTCTTTGTTTATGTCTTGGCGTATAATACTATGATATAGACGATTAATAATATTTATCAGTTGCTTGTGTTGTTCATCAATTTCTTGAATCCCAACACTAATTTCTTCATTCCACTCAAAAAAGGCTTTCATTAGGATGCTCCTAAATTAGTTTCCTATTCCAACAAGTTAAGAAGTAATTATATATTAAAATTTTATTAAATTTACAATCTCGCCTTAAAAAACTTGAGTATAAATTAAGGTTATAATAAAAAAGAGTGGCAGAATAGTTATTTTAAAAATATATGGAAAAGTAATTATAGCTTAAAATTAGCCTGATTTGCCTAATAATCCATGTAAAATAGTCTTTATAATAAAATAATTACTTTTAACTGGATGCTTTCCATATTTCCATAAATATTTAATTTGTTTAAGTATTTCTCTTTTTATAAAGTTAGCAGTGGTGGTTTTACTTTCTAAACTTCGTAAACCTTCAAGCATATTTAGAGTCATGTAATAATAATAATAAGGTTCATATTCAATCCATAAATTATTATTAATTATTTTTTGAATATTACCTAAACGATGATACATAATTGCGTGTTTATGCCACCACATTTCCCAATGGGCTTGATGTAAACGTAGATGACATTCATGATCAATAAAATCAATTAAATAATCGTCCTTAAATCCGCCAATTTCGCTCAATGCTTTGACATTATAAAGAGTTCCTGAATTTAGGGAAGAATGAATGGCAATAGTTTTTGTAGCAGAATTTTGAATTTTTTGATTAGTAATTAATGATTTTCCTGTCCAATAATATGGAAAATGAATATAATTTGGAAAATACCAACTATGTACACAAGCTGAAATTGCTCCAATTCGCTTACCTTGTTGTTCTAAAATATCTATTTCTTCTAATAAATGATTCAAACAACAGTGTAAACAAGTACTGTCTTGATCTAGCAAAAATAACCATTGGGCTTTTAATTCCTGCGCTTTTTTTAAACCAATATTATAAGCAGTAGCTATACCAATATTACTTGGCATTGATATAATTTCTAATTGTTTAAATTCTAAGGATTTCACTGCTGCAATAGTATTATCAGTGGAAGCATTATCAATAATTAATGTTGATATTTCAGGTAAACGTTCGTCTGTAAGACAGGAATCTAATGCACTGCAAATTGTTTCTTGACCATTATATGAAACAATAAGTGCCAGTATTTTTATATTATTCAATTTTACCACGTAAGCCATTTTTTAAAAAATGTGCCTATTGTCAGTAAAGTAAATCGCATCCAAACCGCTAATATAATAGGCATAAACAATATCCAAGGATATTTTTGTCGATAAAATTTCCGATAAAATTTAATCATTCCACGATGTTTATACCATAATACACGAAATGGTTGATGATGACTACATCCACCTTTAACATGGGTAACTTCTATAGTAGGAACAAATAAAATTTTAAATTGATGCTGTCGAAATCGCATAAACCAATCTAGGTCTTCACAATGCAAAAAATAATCTTCATCCATTGCACCTACCACTTTTAATGCTGAATGTCGTACAAACATACAGGCACCAGAAATACCTTCTAATTCCATTGGTTCTGTTGGTAACGGTTCTGTAGTCAACACGAAATTTTTAAACAACTTTGAATGGGGAAAAAGTTTATCAAGATATAATATTCTTACTATTGATCGCCATGGAGTAGGAACAGTACGACGACAACCAGCTTGTTCAGTGCCATCAATGTTACGTACTAATGCACCAGCCATACCAACGTTTGGATAATCATCCATAATAGCAATAAATTTAGCCAGCGTATTTGGAAAAATAAAACAATCGGGATTTAGAAACAGTAAATATTGACTAGTTATTTTAGGTAATACTATATTTGCCGCCCGTGCAAAACCTAAATTGGTTTTATTTTTAATAATTTGGACACGTTTATGATAACTAATTGCTTGTCGTAATTGCTGTAAACTATTATCATCTGAAGCATTATCAATGATATAAATATTAGCTGAAATAGTTGATTTTAATACGGAATTGACACATTGGGTTAATAAATTATCGCTGTTAAAATTAACAATAATAACAGAGACTAGGTCATGGTTTTTTACAGTCATAAAAAATGCTTTATCTTTAAGAAAAATTAAGTTAGATAAATAATTTTTTATCGTTTCATCGACTCAAAAAACTGGCTATTGGTCTTCGTAACTTTCAAACGATCCAATAAGAATTCCATGGCTTTAATTTCATCCATGGGGTGAAGCAATTTACGCAAAAGCCAAATTTTTTGCAATTCATCTGGAGAAGTTAGTAATTCTTCACGGCGAGTACCAGAACGGGTAATATTAATCGCTGGATAAATACGTTTTTCAGCAATTTTACGATCTAGGTGAATTTCATTATTTCCCGTGCCTTTAAATTCTTCATAAATAACATCATCCATTCGCGACCCAGTGTCAATCAAGGCGGTTGCCATAATAGTTAAACTGCCTCCTTCTTCTGTATTACGAGCCGCACCAAAAAAGCGTTTCGGACGGTGTAAGGCATTGGCATCTACGCCACCGGTTAATACTTTGCCTGAAGAAGGCACAACGGTATTATAAGCACGGGCTAAACGGGTAATAGAATCCAGTAAAATAATAACATCTATTTTGTGTTCTACCAGCCGTTTGGCTTTTTCAATCACCATCTCAGCAACTTGTACATGACGAGTAGCTGGTTCATCAAAAGTACTCGCAATTACTTCACCACGCACAGAACGTATCATTTCGGTTACTTCTTCTGGGCGTTCATCGATGAGTAGTACCATTAGGTAACATTCAGGATGGTTAGCAGCAATAGATTGAGCAATATTTTGCAGCATCATGGTTTTCCCAGATTTTGGAGAGGAGACAATTAAACCACGTTGTCCTTTACCAATGGGAGCAGAAATATCAATAATGCGCGGAGTTAAATCTTCGGTACTACCATTGCCCATTTCTAAATTTAATCGTTTATTAGCAAATAGAGGCGTTAAATTTTCAAATAAAATCTTATTTTTAGCCTGTTCAGGTGGTTCAAAATTAATTTCTTTCACTTTTAACAGGGCGAAATAACGTTCACCTTCTTTAGGCGGACGAATTTTACCAGCAACGGTATCACCAGTACGCAAGCTAAAACGGCGAATTTGGCTAGGAGAAACATAAATATCATCAGGACCAGCAAGATAAGAACTATCGGCGGAACGTAGAAAACCAAAACCATCTTGTAAAATTTCTAATACTCCATCCCCAAAGATGTCTTCTCCTTTTTTCGCATGGGCTTTTAATAAAGCGAAAATAATATCTTGTTTACGTGAACGCGCTGTTCCTTCTATATTAAATTCTTGTGCCTGTTTAATAAGCGCAGTTACAGGTTGTGTTTTTAATTCTGTTAAATTCATAGTTTAATTGTTGGTTATTTATTTTTTAACGATTGATTATTTAAGCATTTGTATTGCAAGCATATTAAATATGCGATATGCGAATTTGAAAAATAACATGCAGGAATTAGTAGAAATGTTACAAGCAAAAATGTTTCTGATTTAGTTTATTGCAGGTAGGGTAAAAACTTAAATAAAGTAAGAATTTTATAAAATTTACCTATTCCCAATCTACAGGAGATTAAGGAAGCGGTGAGTTGCTCCCCTAATACTATAGGAAGTATTGGAGAGATATGAGTAATTACTATAGATTTTAAGAATTTTATTCAGCTAAATTACTATCAACAAATGCGGTTAATTGTGATTTAGAAAGCGCACCTACTTTAGTTGCTATAGCTTCTCCTTCTTTAAATAACATTAAAGTTGGAATACCACGAATACCATACTTAGGAGGCGTATTAGGATTTTCATCAATATTTAATTTGGCAATTTTTATTTTACTGCCATATTCTTGTGCTATTTCATCTAAAACTGGCGTTATCACCTTGCATGGTCCACACCATTCAGCCCAATAATCTACTAATACAGGTATATCTGCTTGAAGTACTTCCTTCGCAAAAGTATCATCCGTAACATGGATAATATGTTCATTCATAGTTAAAAATTCTCCATTTAAAGCATATAGAAAAATTATACGCTAAATTGAGTAAATAATTTGATTGATTTTGTAAGTTTAAGTAATTTTTTACTACTAACTATTTATATAATTTTAATAGCTGAAGTTACGCAAATAAAATAG
>JAGLFE010000035.1 GCA_023144675.1 Thiomargarita sp.
TAAATTAAATAGCATTAAACATACAGAACTACCCTTTTTTAATAGTCTTTATTATCTTTCCAAACATTTTTTACTTACTTTGGTTTCCCAATTAAGAATTTTGAATCAAATTCAAGTTCCTCACTATATTTTACACGAGTTTAATATTTTTCCAAAATAATCTGACAGCGCATTAATTAACTCCGCTGGTGGTTTATCATAATAAATACCATAATTTGCCCCCGTATGTGGATTCATTCCCCGCAAAAATAAATAATAAATTCCACCGATATGTTTTTCGTATTTATAATCCACTAAACGGGTTGATAAATAACGATGTAAAGCAATCGTGTAAATATAATATTGCAAAATATAATTCGCTTGCACCATTTCGCTATTAATCAAATTATGATGATAATCGCTAGAATGCGCACCTAAAAAATTCGATTTATAATCGACAATATAATAACGCCCTTGATATTCAAATATCATATCAATATAACCTTTCATAAATCCTTTAATAGCAGTAAAGTTCAAACTATTAAATGCGTCCATAACAAAATCAGGAATAAACTGGCGAAATTGAATAAATATTTTTTGTAAACTAATAGGATTAATTTGTTGCGTAATCGGATAGTAAAATTCTAATTCATTTAAACGGTGTTTTGAACTAATTGCTGCTAAATTAAAGTCAGACAGTTGCGGCTGTAAAGGAGTATGCAAGACATCATTTACCATGCCCATAATCACATCTTGCCATTGCTCCACTTCATAGCCAAAATTAGTTAATTGCGTTTGAATTAAACTCATATCAGGGGCTTGAAAGTCTAAATCTTCAAACACTTGGTGCATAAAAGAACCCGCTTTAGCTCCTTTGGGAAAACTAAAAATTGATTTTTCCTGACTGGTTATAGGAGTAAAACTATGATCTGAATTGGAATCATAATCAGGTTGATCATTTACAATCGCATTAGCCAGTAATGAGGAAAAACTAGATACCTTCCAATTTATATTAATGTTGCCTAAAAAAGGCGGAAAATTTAGCGGTTCAGGTACTGCTTGTTGACGTTGATAACTCGCCGATTCCATTGGTAAATAAGAAATTTGTAATTGGGGATGGTCAGTTGCTAAACTATGTAAATGTTGCCATAAAGTCATATCATCAGTAGTTTCAACATCTTGCAAACTAGGATGTAATAAATGGGCAACCGCAGAATGATTGGCATCTTTAAATGCCCCCCAAGCTAAATAGCAACGATGTTTAGCGCGAGTAACCGCAACATAAAATAAGCGCAAATTTTCTGCTTTTTCCTCCTCTTCTGCTCGTTTACGATATTGTTCTGAAGAACCTAAATCTAGCACTAAATTATTTTGATCATCATGAAAAGTAAATTGCTCTGATTTCGTATTACGCAAATGACCATCCCAAACAAAAGGGCAAAAAACAATCGGATATTCAAGTCCTTTACTTTTATGAATGGTAACAATTTTTACTCGTTTTTCATCACTTTCTAAGCGTAATTGTTCTTCTTCCGAAGCATCAGTTTGTTGATCCCGCTGTTTGGCTAACCATTGACACAAACTAAGCATTTTAAATTTTTGCTGTACGGTAGCTTGTTGCAACACTTCAGCCGCATGCAATACATTAGTTAAATTTCTTTCGCCTTCAGGATAATTAAGCAACCGTTCTGAAACACCTTCAGTTAGCAATAAAGCGCGAAACATTTGAATAAAACCCACATTTTGCCATAAAAAATGGTAATGCTGAAACTGATTTAAATATTTTTGCCAAGCCAAATCATTCTGTAATATTTCATGCAACTTATTACCAGAAATACCGAATATTTCAGTTGTTAAGGCAGCCTTAATCAGCGTTTCGTTATTAGGTTCAGCAATCGCCAATAATATGCGTTCAATTTCTACCATTTCATCAGAATGGAACAGGCTTTCTCGGCTATATAAAACACTTGGAATATGTAAATGGGTTAATATTTTTTGCATTTCGATGGCTTGCGAATTTTTGCGTACTAAAACCGCAATATCACCAGCTTCTAAAGCTTTATCGCCAATCATCGCCTGATTTTTCTGGGCTAAATTTAATAGACGCACGATTTCATAAGCAACCGTTTGGGGTAAATTTTCTTTTGCCCAAGTTTTAGAAATAGGTTTGTCAGGTTTACAATGTGCCATATCTCGTGGTACAAACCAAAGTTGCATCGGTGGCAATGATTGATTATTTATTTTAAATAGGGGCTTGGAAATATTATTTTCAGGAGCTTGGGCTGGTTGGAAAGGAATCTCTGCAAAAATAAATGGATGTAAAGCTTTCGCAAATAAACTATTCACCGCATCAATTAAATTCGCTTCCGAACGCCAGTTGGTTGCCAAAGTGTAACGATGTTTCGCATCCCGACTAGCAGTCATATAGGTGAAAATATCCGCTCCCCGAAAACTGTAAATAGCTTGCTTTGGGTCGCCAATTAGGAATAAAGTTACATTTTTATCATTATAAATGGTTTTAAATATTTCATATTGTATCGGATCGGTATCTTGAAACTCGTCAATTAAAGCCGCTTGATATTTTTTACGAATCAAAAGCGATAATATTTTGGCATTTTTTCCTTTCAAAGCTTTATATAAATTAATTAACAAGTCATCGAAAGATTGTACGTGCAATTGCTGTTTTTTACGGATTAAATCCTGTTCGGCAACAGTAAATAATTTAGATTTTAGAGCTAATAAATGGGTTGCAAAATGCTCAATTAGTTTAATTTGGCATTCTTCTAATTGTTGACATTGGTCAAAAAAAGTATGTTGCAGGACAGGTTTATTTTTTTTAGTTCCTTCTTTTAATCCATTGGTAGTAAATTTAGAAAAATTCTTAGGTAAATTAGTTGACAATTGAGGCGCATTAAGAAAGTAATCAAGGTCTTGAAACCAAGCTAAAACTGATTTTTTACGATATTTATTGCCATTTAAATTATCATTATTTACCATGAAAGTTTTAATTTCTTCTGACTGCATTTTCCAAGTTTGTTGCGTTTTTGTTAATGCAGTATAAAATTCTAATTCTTCAGTTGCAAAGGATTTACTTTCAATTTGTTGCGGTAAAATTTTTAAAAAAGGTTGCCCAAGATATAAGCCATTATTTAAAATGCGTATCAAATCTTTCGGATGTTTTAAACGGTGTTCCAGTATATAGGTAATAAATAAAGGCGAAGCTTCGTAAAAATGTTTGCGCCAAAAATCCTCAACAATTTCTCGTAATAAATGAGATTGATCTTGCAATAATTCGGTATCAAATAAAACTCCACTTTCAAAAGCATTATTTTGTAGCATTTGTAAACAAAAACTGTGAATGGTAAAAATAGCGGCTTCGTCAAAACCACGTAATGCCATCGTAAGACGAAAAATGGCTTGTTCCCGTTCTGCATATTTTGCTACCAGTTCCGCTAAAATTATATCTTCGGTTTTGCCTTGCTCAAATGCATTTAAAGTTTCCCGCAATCGGCGGCGAATTCGATCACGTAATTCTTCAGTAGCAGCTTCGGTAAAAGTAACAACTAAAATTTGATCAATGGTCAATTTTTTTTCTAAAATTAGGCGAATAAATAAGGTGGTGATAGTATAAGTTTTGCCCGTACCAGCACTAGCTTCAATAAGATTAATTCCTAAAAGTGGTATGGATAAGGGTTCAAGAGTTTTAATCATATATTTTTATTTATTTCAAAAAAATTAAGCAATAAAAAAGGAGCAAATAAGAGAATTATTCTCCATTTACTCCTTAATGTTTTAGATATTTAGCTGTTTCTATTTATATTAATCTATACAGCTGGAACTACGGTGTCATCAGTTGAATCTGCACTGTCATCAGTTGAATCTACACTGTCATCAGTTGAATCTACAGTGTCATCAGCGGAAGTTGCACTGTCATCAGTTGAATCTACAGTGTCATCAGCGGAAGTTGCACTGTCATCAGTTGAATCTGCACTGTCATCAGCGGAAGTTGCACTGTCATCAGCGGAATCTGCACTGTCATCAGCGGAATCTGCA
>JAGLFE010000350.1 GCA_023144675.1 Thiomargarita sp.
ATTAAACAAATAAATATAACTGTTCTAGTTGTAAATGATGGTTCTACAGATAATACGCTGGCAAAACTTAAAAAATTGTGTGAACAATACAAAATAATGAATTTTATTTGTCTTAACCGTCATTTTGGTAAAGAAGCATCAATCCACGCTGGTTTACAACAAAGTAATACCGATGCTGTTATTGTTATGGATAGCGATTTACAACATCCACCTCAACTTATCGAAAAAATGATTGCTCTTTGGCGACAAGATATTGAGGTCGTAGAAGCTTATAAAGTTTGTCGTGGTAAAGAGTCGTATTTATCTGGTTTGATGGGACACAGCTTTTACAGTTTATTTGGCATTTTATCAGGTATGAATATCAAAAATCATTCCGATTTCAAACTATTGGATCGTAAAGTAGTAGATGCTTATTGTGCCATGCAAGAAAAGAAACGCTTTTTTCGAGGGATAATACCATGGCTAGGTTTTTCATCAGCCAAAATACCCTTTGAAGTCCCAGAACGTCAATATGGAGTTACTGCTTGGTCACGTTTAAAATTGCTCAAATTTTCCTTTACAGCAATTACTAGTTTTTCAACTATTCCACTGCAAATAATTACTTTTTTAGGTTTATTATGCTTTCTTATTAGTTTTATTATTGGTAGTCTTGCTTTGTATCATAAATATATGGGTAATGCCGTAAGTGGATTTACTACTGTTATTTTACTAATTCTTATTATCGGAAGTCTATTAATGGTTGCCCTAGGCGTGATTGGTATCTATTTAGCGCATATTTATGATGAAGTTAAACAACGACCTGATTATTTAATAGATTGGAAGAAAAGCCACATTAAACCTTGATATTTACTAATATGGAAAAAATCCAAAAAATTTTACTTAATATTTTATTAATAATAGCTATTATTGTTATATGGTATTGGTATTCTCATCCTATTTTTGAATTAACTTTTAAAGATGATGATGCGCACATTATGCGAGTTGCTTTGAGTTATCCTTGGTATGCTTTTCTTCTCGAACCGAATGCTTATCAAGAATTATCTTCAGCTCATTATACTCCTTGGGTTTTATGGAGCTACCAACTTGACCTATTTTTGGGAAATGGTATCAATCCACAAATATTTCATATACATCAATGGTTGGCTATAACTTTACTCATATTTTTACTAAGTTTACTAGCTTGGCGAATAACAAAGCAAGTAACAGCTGCAATCATCGTTAGCTTATTATTAATTATTAATCCCTCAATATTTCAATTGTTAACTGAAAACTATACTCGACATTATGTGGAAGGCGCAATTAGTATAATATTATCCGCCTTGGCAGCTTTAGCATGGATTGATAGTAAAAAATGGTTTTGGTGGTTTTTAGCCATTATAGCTTATGCTGTTAGTTTATTATGCAAAGAAATTTATTTAATTGTTCTAATTCTATTTTTTTGGTTACCAGCATTGCAAACTCGCCAATCTTATAGTCTATTTATAGCTTGGGCAGGTGTAATTATAGCTTATTTATGGCTACGTAGTCAAATGTTAAACACATTCGGTGGTGGTATGATGGGTATCGACATATTTTTACTATTATCTGTTGTTCAAGCGGGAATAAATAATGTAATAGAATGGTTGTTACAGAATCATTTACCAATTATATTTGCTACTATTATAGCATTGATTGTTAGTACTCATAGGTTAAAAATATTTACATTTCTAATCTTTAGTTTAATCCTAATATTGATACCAGCAATATTTGCCCCACATGCTTGGCGTGATACTGCAATTCATGCCAATAGAATTTTTATACTATTTTATTTATTTTTAGTCTTATTTTCAGCCGTAAAACTAGTCAATTCCTCATTATCTCGATGGTGGTTGCCAATTTTTTCTCATATTGGTAAATATGTTGCCTTGATTGGCTTATCAGTTTGGGCTTATCGTACTGGAATAAATAATCAAGTTTATATCAAAGCGCAAAAAGAATCATATAGTTCATTAATGGTCAATGAATTATTAAACAATCCACCATCTTATGATGCTTTAGTAGTAAAGTCTGGGTTTCAACTAGGCGAATTAGATTGGGTTATTCGTCATTTTAGAAGTAATGGGATTGATTTACTTTTAACTGAATTAGATGTTTTGCAACAGTATAATCTTGGTCGTAGAATTGGACAATTTAATCCAGCTTGCAATTGTATCGAACTTGTTACCCAATCTCCAAATAAATGTAAATATTCATTAGCTGATGAGCTGTTTCAATCGAATTTTGAATATAATCAAGAACAAGGATCAATTCATTGGTCGTTGACTTACTCCAATCTACAAGGAGAAGCAGGTATCATTTTTTTAGATAGACATTTTATTATACCAATGCCATTTTTCTCTGGACGATTAGTTCGTCCTAGACTAGATGAAACTTATCGTTTTTATTTTATTGGTTTACAAGATGATTGCTGGTTGAGTCCAATTAAAGTAATAAACTAATAATTCAATAGTTCGAGCAGAGTTTAAAACTGTCCTAAGTATTGACCTTAGTTTATGTCCATGAGGATTTTTTCTAAAAATTGATAATTTGTTTATAATTTTATTATCTCACCAGTTGGGATTTTTATTTTATTTATTTAAAACTGTTCGAGCTATTTAAATATGCGTACAACTCGTTTTT